>JAYUEU010000192.1:0-46201 GCA_043739065.1 Synechococcales cyanobacterium
CTAGTGACATAACAATTATCAACACCCCATCTATGAAGATATGACATTTAAATCGATCGCTTAGTTAACCTGTCTCTGATTTATCCATCCGCAGAAGCGTACTAAACAGGCGATCGTAATCAATGCCGTCGTCCCCGGAATACTCGCCAAAGGATTACCATTCATTCCCGTCAACCAAGTTGGAACAGAACTAATGGGTTTGATCAAGTTCCCGACATTCAGAATGTAATAACCACCAACCAAACCCGCATGAAGACCAATGGACAATCCCAAACGCCCTTGAGTCACTCGCTTTGCCCAGACTAAGGTGATGCTCAAAATAAACAATGCTGGGAATGTCAACCAACCTGCAATAAATTGATCCCAAGGCCGAATGAAATGGGAAATTGCAAAAACGGCAGAACAAGCGATCGTAGCCGTCCCTTTCGAATAATCACGTTCTAATTCATCTAATAACCATCCACGAAATAGCAATTCTTCCGCAAACCCAATCGCCAAAGAGATTACTAAACTTTCAAGAACAATTTTACTCAAACCGGGCGACGGATTAAACCACTGCATCCAACCCATATCGCCTTGAAAAAAGAACAATATTAAAACAAATCCCCAGGCTACAAGTAACCCAGAGAAAAGATTTCTAAAATTCAAATTTAACGATCGTAACCCATACCTCTTAAAAGGCTGATTTTCAGAATGAACCGCCGGATTCCAAATTTGAAGAAAACCCACAAACAATAAATACAAAATCGGCATCGTCAACAATGACTGCAAATTTGTATCATTTACTAACAACAGAATTGGCAATGCAAACGGTGCCCAACAGAGTCCCAACATTAACAGAAACGAAATCACCCGAACTGGAGCCGGAAATCGTTTCAAGAATGCAAGCGATCGCATTAATTTAGACTCTTGGGCACCCAATTGGCGGCTCATTCGTAACTTTGCCACGGGCCTAATCCGCTGGTTCAATAGAACTATCTAGACCGTGAGTTTTCAACATTTCACTATAAAACTCTGCTGGCTCCATCGCACAGGTAATCACCAACCCAAACCCATTATTGTGGGCCTCCATCATCACATTCACGGCCTGAGCTTCCGACAGCATCGGCACCGTCTGAATCAACATCTTGACCACGTACTCCATGGAGTTGTAGGGATCATTGTGAAGCAGAACACGATACTGAGGCGCTAACTTACGGACGACTTTGCGTTGTTCAATGGTCTCGACTGCCACGGAAATACCCCCATTACATTTCTAGATTACTGAGCCTAAATGCCCGCCCACACAACGGGGTCGATCGGACCCTTGGCATTCAACAAACTACCTTACCCGTTATAGCACCTCTTTTTCGGATACGGAATCAAGGACCGAACAAATTTCGTAGAAAATTTCGCGACCTATGCAAGATGCAGTTTTCACCTTGATTATTCGGAATGCCGTATTATTCCGTGTAATTTCATATATTAGAATGGTCATTAGGTAACAGATATATGTTCACCTAGCACCAGACTGATTAACCCACAAATTCAAGACTATCAGAGGCGATCGCAGTGCAGTATTCCAATAAACAAGCTCAGACGCAACTGCGACGCTATGATGCAGACGCGATCGCCCGAATGTATCGTTTCCAACCTTGGCTTCTTCTGGGTCGTGCCCTTAAAATTATTTTTCTATTCCTCAGCTTCTTCATTGGCTGGCAAATTGATGCGTCCATGGGCAAAGCCGAAGGCAACCAACAGGCCCGCGCCGAACAGCTTCGTGATATTTTAACAACCCTTGGACCGACCTATATCAAAGTTGGCCAAGCCCTCTCCACCCGACCCGACTTAATTCGGCAAGATTTTTTAGATGAATTAATCAAGCTCCAAGACCAACTGCCACCCTTCCCAACCCCGATCGCCTTGGCTATTATTGAGGAAGAAATCGGGCGTAGCGTTTTCCAGCTTTACAAAGAAATTTCCCCCCTCCCGATCGCCGCTGCAAGTCTGGGTCAAGTCTACAAAGCCAAACTCCACACTGGAGAAGAAGTGGCCGTCAAGGTCCAACGCCCCAATCTCTATCCGCTGATCACCCTGGATCTGTGTTTGATGCGCTGGGGAGCTAAGACCTTTGGTCATCTCCTGCCGCTGAACTTAGGCCATGATTTGGCAATGATTATTGATGAATTTGGCATGAAGCTATTCGAGGAAATGGACTACGAGAACGAAGGCCAAAATGCTGAACGGTTTGCCATCAATTTTGCGGGCGATCCTGAAGTGAAGGTGCCTTGCATCTATTGGGATTACAGCTCCCAACACGTCCTCACCTTGGAATGGATTAACGGTTACAAGCTGACCGACGTAGCCGCAGCCCAAGCCGCTGGTCTCGATAGCGATGCCATCATTCGGATTTGCGTAACGTCCGGACTGCGCCAACTTCTAGAATTTGGTTTGTTTCATGCGGACCCTCATCCCGGCAACCTGTTTGCCATGTACGCCGAACCCGGAAGCAATATTCCCGGACGCATGGCCTACATTGACTTTGGCATGATGGACCAGCTCGAAGAATGGATGAAGGAAAAAATAGTTGATTCGGTGGTGCATCTCATTAATCAAGACTACGAAGAACTGGCCAATGACTTTGTGGCCCTAGGATTTTTGACCGCTGATACAGATATTCGTCCGATCGTACCTGCCCTCGAATCCGTCTTTGCACAAGCTATGGGTGCATCCGTCGGCGATTTTAATTTCAAAGCTGTCACTGACCAATTTTCCGGCTTAATGTATGAATATCCCTTCCGTGTCCCAGCCAAATTTGCCCTAATCATCCGATCGCTCGTTACCCAAGAAGGTCTAGCCCTGACTCTCAACCCCGAGTTCAAAATCCTCGAAATCGCTTACCCCTACGTTGCTCGTCGATTGCTAACGGGCGAAACCCCGGCCTTCCGCGCACGGTTATTGGAAGTGATGTTTAAAGACGGCAAGCTGCAATGGAAACGCCTTGAAAATATGATCAATATTGCCCGTAGTGACAGCAACTTTGACCTATTGCCAACGGCTCAAATGGGGCTTCAATTCCTGATGTCCGAAGAAGCCGATGATTTCCGACGGCAGATTATCTTAGCCCTAACGGAAGACGATCGGCTCCACACGGAGGAAGTGCAACGTCTTTGGAACATGGTGAAAGGAGAACTCAAACCCGATCGGATGCTGAATGAAGCCTGGCGCGCCCTAGTCCAATTCGGTACGGCACGAACAGTTGAAGCCTTCCCTTCCCTCGCAAATCTATCGGCTTTGACGGGAGGTCGCTAAGAGCGGTACTGTAGGGCTTGGTAATAAAACTTTACGTCCCCAGCCGAACCTATGGATCTTGAAAACATGCCCGTTGACTCGATGATGAACCAGATGCCCGTTGATCAAATGGATGCATTTCCGGAGTATTTCATCTCTTTAGATCCACCCATTGTGCTAATTGGGGCGGCGTTGCTGTTCAGCATTTTGTCGGGTGTGGCGTTCCAGGGTGCGCTAGTGGAAGATTTGAATAATTGGAAAGCAAATCCCAAGGCCCGCAGCATTACGAGTTTGCAAAACATCAATTTAATTCTGCCGTTTTTAGGAATGGCGATCGGCTCTTCGTTCTTTTTGTCATCGGGAGTTGAAACCTTTGGATTTCCGCCCAAGATTGCCTATGCGATCGCTATTCCGATGGCATTTTCCGTCGGTTGGCTAGTGTGGAGACAATTGGGTTCAATTTTGCGTCAGATTGAACAAGGTGGTTCGGCGGCGATCGATTTGGATGACGTTGGGTTCTAGAGTATTCAATACCGATCCCTCGTCATTCATGCGGGGGATTTTGACAATACCTATCAAACTGGGAAATGATGATAGAGGTGCCTGAGTTTACTGGATTGTAGAGGGAGCGATCGGATTTGCCATAACTTTATTTATAGATTTCTGAATTTATAGATTTCTGATGCGGGGATAATATGCCAGAGGTATCGAGATTTTACGGAATTGTGATTAAGGTTTTCTTCGGAGATCATCCACCGCCTCATTTACATGCCATTTATGGAGAGCATAATGCACTATTTGGAATTGAGACATTACAAGTGATTGAAGGTGATTTACCGAGTCGTGCAGAAAAGCTTGTGACTGAATGGGCAACACTATATCAGGCTGAATTAATGGAAATGTGGAATAGCCAAGAATTTCGGAAGCTTCCTCCTTTAAAATAATACTAGAATTAACTGATGCAAGTTCCTAAAATTGTTTCTGCCAGAGCGATCGATGCTAGAAAACTTATAGTTGAGTTCAGTAGTCATGAGATCAAACAATATGACATCTCCCATTTGTTAAATAAGTCAATGTTTTATCCATTGCAGGAATATTCCTTTTTCAACAGTTTCAGTATTGAGCCAGGTGGTTATGGGTTAGTGTGGAATGATGAGATTGATATTAGTGAGTATGAGCTTTGGAAAAATGGGGTGACAATTAGTTCTAATGTGTGAGCTGATCGGTTATCCGAGAATAAGATAATCAATCAATTAGAAATGTCGATAGATTTTGAATTGATTGACTGATAAAATAGGTCGCTGGAGCAAATCGTTAAGCATCACTTGGCATCATGTGCTTCGACAAGAAACAGAATATTGGTTGCAGTGAGATTCAGTCCATAGCGAGCGATGTATTCTGGAACTATTATTGGGTCTACTCCCTGGCCATGTCCACCGTTTTTGTTTCGAAGCGTAGGTACGCCGCTCTCTAATAAAGAGCGATAGGAACTCATTTGTGAATCAAGATATGGCGGGAGTATTCCTTGAGTTGTACAGATTCGAATTAGTTTACTTGCTGTGTCAGTCGGGTGACTTTCCCACCCGCGAATTTTACAGATAGCCTTCATTGTGCTTTCAAATGCTGCTAGTGAATTAACTAAACATCCTTTGTGTCTACCATGCCGATAGTGCTCATGAGCAAGTAAGAATTCGTCATTGGCACCCTTGAAGTCTTCGCCAGACAAGAGTTTTAGCGTAGGCTTTATAGCTTCAGCATGGAGAAATTCAGAATCAATTCGAATAAGCTTACTCGACTCAAATTGATATCCAACACCATTTTCTTTAAAACGTTCATTTAAGGTCAAAATAGCATGATCAGGATTAATAGTTCCAGGTGTATGGCCATATAAGAAGGGATACTCATGTCTAATATTGGTATCTATTACCCGGAAGCATAAATCAATCGCATCCAATACTTGTTCAATTGACTCTTCTTCTAACAGAAACTTTAAGATTGGATAGACATTAGGCAGAGAATATTGAACGAGTTGTAAGAGTCCATGTTCTCGGCATAAAATATCCTGCACCAGTTCATAGGCATTGTCTTGCCCTCTATTTATACGTCCATGACCAAATGCATCACGAACTATATAAGTAATTTGAACGCGTAACTTATGTGGTAACGAATCATAAACATAGACATCAGGAACCTCACCTTGCTCACGGCGCTGACGTTTAGAAAAAAGTTCAACGACTGTCATAAATCTAATGTTTGCTAGTATTACATCTATTCTATAGAGCGATCTGTGTTATTAATAAGTAATTAAATTTTAGTAGCCATTTTTAAATCCAAAATTATCATAAATCGGATGGACATTTTTGGGTAGAGAAGACCTCGATCGCACTTTACATTAGCAGGCAGTTACGGAGACAAAAGCCAAGCCCCATAAGCTACCACATGTACCTCGACCGCTCCAAAAAGATCAATAAACCTAATGTACTTATCAAATCTTACTCAAAATTCCATTCACCCGATCGACCCACACCCCATTTCCCGATCGTTGATATTCTGCTTTTGCAAATTCTAAAACTCGTTTTGCTTCAGGATAGTTTTTCTGTTTCAAGAACGTCATCCCAGCACCATAGTAAGCATTCGCAAACTTTGGATTGAGTTGAGTCGCCGATCGAAACGCCGCGATCGCATTCGACCAATCACCATCACTATACAAAACTGTCCCCAACGCATAAAACGCATCCGAATAATTAGGATTCACTTGTACCGCTTTACGAAAGGCCGCGATCGCACCTCGGTTCCATTTTGTCCGTTGATAGGCAAGACCTAAATGATAGTAAGGCTCAGGAATACCAGGATTTAATTCAGTTGCTTTTTGGAATGAATTCGCCGAACCTTTAACATCACCTTCAATATTTTGAACTAGTCCTAAATTGTAATAGGCCATTCCAAGCTTTGGATCAAGCACAATTGCTCTAGATAAATACTCCCGCGATTGTTTGAGATTATTACCTTCAAGAAGTGCCGCGCCCAAATTGGCATAGGTCAGCGCATAGGTCGGATCAAGCTGAATTGCCTGATAAAAAGCAGAGGCAGATGCTTGAACTTGGCCCGATTGTCGCAGTGCTAAACCTAAATTGTATTGGGCTGCAAAGGATTTAGGATTGATCTGAGCGGCGCTAGAAAATGATCCGATCGCACCCGAAACATCACCCGTTTTCACCTGCGTCAAGCCTTGCTGATATAAACTTTCAAATGATTGTGCAGAAACTGGCAACTGTAATGGCAATTGCAATATAGAAGCTAAAACAAATGCTGCGATCGGAACCCTTTTCATAATGCCTAAACCAATCCCTTAACAACCATCAACGACTCATCAATATGTCCTTGAAAGTTTAACTGTGAATTGAACACATGCCGGACAATCCCAGCACGATCGATCACATAAGTCACACGACCGGGCAAAATTCCCATAGTCGCCGGAACCCCAAACGCCTTACGTGTCAAATTTCCTGCATCGCTCAGTAAGGTAAAAGGCAATTGATGCTTGGCTGCAAACGCTTGATGAGAAGCCCTATCATCACTGCTAATCCCAATAACTTCCGCGCCAGCCTCTTGGAATGCAGCATAGTTATCCCGAAAACTACAGGATTCCTTTGTGCAACCCGGCGTATCATCTTTTGGATAGAAATACAGAACCACGCACTTCTTCCCGATAAAATCTTTCAAATTAACCGTATCGCCCGTTTGCGATTTCAAACTAACATCCGGAAGCGTATCTCCAACTTTGAGAGCCATGTTAAATTACCTAAAAACTAAGAATGAACACAGATCAAACTATTGTTAATGCTATAGCAACCAACCTAGAATCAATCACGAAATTACAATTCATACCTTTAGCACCGATTTAGCACTATGGAACCGATTTCAGCGATCGTCTCACTTCTACTTGGACTCATCGCACCCGTGGGTATTGTCAGCGATCGAATCGCCGAAAATCAAATCCGCAAACAGCTCATCCACACCGAATCCTTACAAATCCGGATCGACAACGCCCCAACCTATCAACTCCTTAACGGGAAACTCAACAAAGTACGCCTTGCAGGTCGTGGATTATTCGTCACACCCGATATCCGAATAGACACCTTGGACCTCGAAACCGACCCGATCGCCCTCGCTGGATTAAGCGCCAAACTCGCTAAACCCCTACAAGGTGCATTTCGCATCGTCTTGACCGAAACCGACATCAACCGCGCCCTGAACGCCCCACAATTCAACGATCGGCTCAAAAGTGGTCGCTACCAAGTCACCCAACCCCAAGTCAAAATCCTAGAAAACGATCGTATTTCATTCCAAGCCCAACTCACCGAAGCCCGCTATCCCGGCCAGCTTAAAATCCTGATTGAAGGTAAACTCAGTAGCACCTCCGGCAAAACCCTCCAACTCGAAAACACCACCTTCCAAATCAACAACAAACCCGTCGAACCGATCGTCCTCAAACAGCTCTTCCCCAGCGGCATTCCCGGCATCAACCTCACCCAATACGAAGCCCAAGGCATCACGAGCCGCATCCTTAAACTCGACACCCAACCCAACGGTCAACTAGAACTAATCGGCTTTCTACAAATCCGCCCCGACACAAGCCTATTAAATCCTAAAACTTAAATCCTAAAACTTAAAATCTAGAATTCAATAGCAGAAACTATATCAATTTAAAATCATTCTATCAGCGCATTCTATGACCGTTCTATCAGCGCGTCATGAATAGGTCTTCATCGCTCGTTGGATATCTCGTTGATCATCTTTGCGACGGCTATCTTCTCGTTTATCATGGAGCTTTTTACCGCGCACCAAGGCAAGATCAATTTTCACCTTACCGCGCTTAAGATACATTTTCAGCGGCACCAACGTCAGCCCATCTTGTTCCACCCGACCAATCAGCTTACGGATTTCTTGGCGATGAAGCAGGAGTTTGCGCGTGCGGCGGGGATCATGATTAAACACCTGAGCCGTAGTGCCATGGGGCGAAACATGAACATTGTTGAGCAAAATCTCGCCATTACGAATGGAAGCATAGCCATCGCGCAAGTTGGCCCGACCTTCACGAATGGATTTAACTTCAGTGCCGACCAGACAAACTCCTGCTTCAAAGGTTTCTAATATTTCGTATTGGAATCGTGCTTGACGGTTATCAGCCACAATTTTGAACCCATCGCCTGAGGGTTTGCTGGTTTTGGCGTTATTTTTCGTGTTCATTTGAGGCAGTAACCATCGCGCAATAACTTCTATCGTAACTCAAAATAATCTGAACATAATCTGATTAAACTCCCGCAAACCATTCGTAGCCCTGATCTTCCCAAAAACCCTTCACGGGGTTGAGTCCATATCGCGCGGTGGCCATCACTAGGGCACGATCGGACCTCTCACGTAACCAAACAGGAGGCACCAAGGACGAGGTAAACGTAAGGCGCGTGACCCATTTGCTGAGTTTGTAGCCTAACTTAATGGGCGATGCGAGACGGAGGGGTGCACCATTGGGAATAGGAATGGGATTACCGTTCATTTCGTAGGCTAATACGGTTTGAGGATGAACTAAAGACGCAATATCCCAGCTTTCGTAATAGCCATCAGCGGATTGGATATATACATATTTGACCGTATTCGCGGGTTGTGCCAGTTGGACAAGATCTCGCAATGACACGCCAGCCCATTGGACAATAGCAGCCCAGCCCTCGACACACACATGACGAATAACCATGGATTTCTTAGAAAATTTATACAAATCCTCCATGGACAAGCTTAAGGACTTGCCAACGTCGCCATCTACGGTCAACCGAAAGATCTTGGGGTCGATCGCCGGGGCATAGTTAGAAAACCCATTCACAATCAACTCAGCAGGCTGTATTCGGCTCAGGGCAAACTCGGGCACAGGCGATTGTTTTAACAACAGGGCTTCAATAGATTGATTAAATCCTTCCGTCGTCATCCCGACCAAATTCGCCAGATCCGCCGAAGCACACCCCGTTAGCCCAAGGCTCAGTCCCGCACCGCCTGCCAACCTTAAAAAATCTCGTCGTGCAATCATGCTGGATGTTCCGTGGGTTGATCTGTCGTAGAATGCGCAGGTAAATTTTGTAGGTAAATCCTATGCGACGATTTCTAGTGTATCGCCATTGCTGGAACGGCGCAGGTTTTGGACATACTAGGATTTCAGATCAAATCAAGGCATGGAATTGAGCATTGTAAAACGGATTTTAGCGAAGCATTACGGTACAATTTCGTTCGTAAGTATCGACTCCATCACAAACCCTACTGTTATCTTGCCCAGGATTGCAGACAAAACCCATTAGATTGGGCTAGGGATTTTACAATCCATTTAAGCAGTGTCAAATAAATCTGTTCAAAGATAAATTTATTTGAAAGATTGTTACTTTTTTTCATAAAGATTCGTAAACTAAGAGCCAGTCACCGTTCATCGACACCCCTCCAAGGAGAAATAAAATATGCAAAAACTTGCGATCGCAGAGCGAGCAAGCTTAGTGGGTCATAGTGTCTCTCTAGCATTTGGACTCGCGGGCCTACTGATTGTTCTGCCCAGTCCAGAAATTATTGCAGCCCTTCCAGCCATTGGCCAGCAGGCATTCGGCTACAGTATGTCCGGCGGGGGTGTTGTGTACATTGTCCTCGGGGCAATTGTGATGTCTCTGTATGCCTACCGCGTCCTCGGAACAAAGCGCTGGCTGGGATTCATGGTGCCTGCTGTCGTGTTGTCCTTGGGGAGCGAACTTTTGGGAACCAGCACAGGGTTTCCGTTTGGGGCCTACAGCTATTTAAATGGTCTCGGGTACAAGGTTGCAGGGCTGGTGCCATTTACCATTCCATTGTCGTGGTTTTATGTGGGGCTGGCTTGCTATGTCATCGCCCGGTCTGGCCTGGAGCAGTTTAAGCTGCCGACGTGGGTTCAGGCAGTGGGGAGTGTGTTTGTGGGTTCTGTGCTATTGACGGCCTGGGACTTTGTATTGGATCCGGCTATGAGTCAAGCGAATTACCCGTTCTGGCAGTTCCAGGATGTGGGCGAGCTGTTTGGGATGCCGTACCGAAACATTACGGGCTGGTTGGGTACGGGGATGGTGTTTATGACTCCGGCGGCTTTGATGTGGGGTAACGAAAAACTCAATTTACGCCGATCGCAGCTTTTTACGCCCATGGCCGTTTATTTGATTAATTTTGCCTTTGGAGCGGCCATTACGTTGGCGCAACTTAATCAAAGCTTCTGGGTGATGATGGCGATTTCGGTGCTTTTGGGAGTAGTTCCAGCCATTTTGCTCTGGCGCAAGACTCCGATTTCGACTGTGGCTGATTTGGAAAATAGCTTAAAAAATACGCCGCAGGAGCCTGTGACGCTTTGAGCCAATCTCTGAGTCAATTTTATTTAGCCGCGATAGTCTTTTTACTATTGAGCGCGCAGATTCCAGCGGTGTTGCTATTGCTCTCGCGGATGATGCGCGGTCCCTTTCGCCATCCACCGCTTAAGCCTAAGCTCAACCCATGCGATCGGCCCAAGACCGTTAGCGTTGTCGTTCCTACATTGAATGAGGTAGAACGGTTGTCGCCTTGCTTAGAAGGACTGGGAGCGCAAGATTCGACCCTGAGGGAAGTGCTGGTGGTGGATAGCCGATCGACCGATGGAACGGGGAATTTGGTGTTGGCGGCAAAGGAGAAGGACGATCGGTTCCAACTGATGGAAGATCCGTTGTTGCCGTCCGATTGGGTTGGGCGACCTTGGGCCTTGCACAATGGCTTTTTGGCGACGAGTCCTGAGAGTGAATGGGTTTTGGGAATCGATGCCGATACGCAGCCTCAGCCGGGATTGATTGCCAGTTTGGTCGAAGTCGCGGAAAAAGGGAATTATGATTTAATTTCTCTTTCTCCACGTTTTATCTTAAAAAAACCGGGCGAAATCTGGCTCCAACCTGCTCTGCTGATGACCTTGGTCTATCGATTTGGGGCGGCGGGGGAAACGGGCAACGATGCCAATCGCGTTATGGCCAATGGGCAATGCTTTCTGTGTCGCCGATCGCTTCTAGTTGCTTTAGATGGGTACACCACGGCCCGCAGCTCATTTTGTGATGATGTCACGCTGGCCCGGAATGCCGCAGCCCAAGGCGCAAAGGTTGCCTTTTTAGATGGTGCGAAGGTCTTGAAGGTGCGGATGTATGACGGGATGGCTGAGACTTGGAGAGAGTGGGGTCGATCGTTGGATTTAAAAGATGCAGCAGAACCTGGTCAAGTTTGGGCGGATCTAATATTTTTGGGATTAGTACAAGGCTTGCCACTGGTGTTGCTCGTTTTCGCAAGCGGTTTATGGCTCAGCGGTATGACAACTTTGACCGTGTTGGGCTTATTCGTGACGAATTTGGTTTTAGTGGTGATGCGATTTGCGCTGTTGTTTGCGATCGCTCCATCCTATGATCTCAGCTCGGCAAGCGGGAAATGGTTATTTTGGCTATCTCCCTTTGCGGATCCAGCGGCAGTCTATCGCATTTTTCTATCGTCAACTCGGCAACCTAAACAGTGGCGGGGTCGGAGCTATGGAGCGATGTAACACGAGTTTAAATATGTCAGATTGTTGCGGCGGTGGAATTCTAGAGGGCGATCGCCAGCCATCATAGTAAAGTGAGGATCGGCGGTCAGAGTTTATCTTTCGATCGCTTTAATCTTTTTGACCAAAATGGGGAATACACTCATGGTTCAGCGTGGTTCTAAAGTTCGCATTCTGCGGAAAGAGTCTTACTGGTATAACGACATCGGTACCGTCGCATCGATCGATGCAAGCGGCATCAAATACAATGTGGTTGTTCGGTTTGATAAAGTAAACTACACCGGTTTCAGCGGTAGCCCATCCGGGGTTAATACCAACAATTTCGGCACGAGTGAACTCGTCGAGGTCGAAGCGCCACCAGCAGCAAAAGCAAAAAAAGCATAGATTCGTCTATTCTCTATTTGCTCAATACTGGTTTCATCAAACCAAAAGGGACTTCAATCATTACGATCGGAGTCCCTTTTGATTTGGTGATTTTGTTTGTTACTGTTTGTGAATTAGTCATTCAAACTATGGAAGTGCGATCGATTTGGCAAACAATCTAATTCTGGTAACGCATAATACACAAGAGTTCGAGCATGTGAATGGGTTGCAACTTGAAGATTGGGAGATAGTAGTTTGAGTAAAGAAGAATTTTTTGCAATTCAACCGTGAAAATTTTGTAAGGGGCAATCGAGGTTGTATTGGTAAAGCCTATGTCAGCTTTGTATAAAGATTTGTCCTACTGCTTGCTCCATTTACTGACGTGTAGGTTTTTTACCGTATACATAATGACATGATCAAGCAAATAAAATAAAACATTCACTCAAGTAGTATGTCTGAGAACTCCAGTATTAAATTGACGATCGCCTTCAATGACCCGGATTTGGACAATGAAGACCTAGAAGCGCAAGCCCAAAACCTGTTGATTCAAATGAGAGACTTGGACGAAATTGAAACAGTCGATCGGGTACTTGATCCGAATCCACCGGAAGGAAACAAAGCTGTGGGCGCAGTTTTGGTGGGACTGTTGACGGCTCAGGTGAGTAAAGAGAATGTTCAAAAGGTCATGGGATTTTTGGGCGATCGTTTGGGTAATAAGCCGATCGAATTAGAAGTAGAAGCCAACGGCAAAAAGCTAAAGGTTTCAGCCCATAGTCGAGAAGAGTTAGAAGCGGCGATCGAAGCAGCACAGAAGTTTGTAGTAGCATAGGAAAACAGACATGGTGAAGGTCGCATTGCTGATTGGGGTTGGGAATTACGAGTATCCGCATGATGTGATGCCGTTGGTGAGTGCGCCTAAAGATGTGGCAGCGATGCAGCGGATTCTCTTGAATCCTCAGATGGGGGACTTCTCTGAGGTTATACCGCTGATCGATCCTGACCCGATGCAAATGCAGGAAGCGATCGAAACGTTGTATCGCGATCGGGGAAAAGATGATCTCGTTCTACTATTCTTCTCTGGTCATGGACTCAAAGATGATGGCGGCAAACTTTACTTTTCAACGCGATTAACCCGTAAAACGCTGAAAGGTGATCTAGTCAAATCGACAGCGGTGCCTGCCAGCTTTGTGCGAGAAATTATGGGCAACAGTCGATCGCGACGACAGGTCATGATTTTAGACTGTTGTTTTAGTGGAGCTTTTGACCCATCACTTAATGCCAAGGATGATGGATCTCTGGATGTTCAAGGCCAACTCGGTGCAGAAGGGCGCGTTGTACTGACTTCTTCCAGTTCGACTCAGTATTCTTTTGAGCAACAAGGCTCAGAACTCTCGATCTACACGCGCTTTTTAGTCGAAGGGATTGAAACTGGCGCGGCGGATCGGGATAGCGATGGCAATGTTTCGGTGCGGGAATTGCATGAGTATGCGACCCAGAAGGTGCACGAGGCTGCACCAAAGATGAATCCCAAAATCATTGTGCTGAAGGATGAAGGTTTTGATGTGGTGTTTGCGAAGGCGCAAATTACTGATCCGAAGCTAAGGTACCGTAAGGAAGCAGAACGTTATTCAATGCGGGGCGAAATCTCTCCAGCCGGCCGGACGTTGCTTAATACGCTGCGAGAGCGACTGGCGCTAACATTTGAAGAAACCCAAGAAATTGAAGATCAGATTTTACAACCGTTTCGGGAGCGTTTGCAGCATTTAGAGACCTATCGCTCGACCTTTGTTGCAGAAGTCGAGCGTCAATATCCTTTTATGCAAGAAACTATCAATGAGTTGAAAGACTTACGGGAGATTCTGGGACTGAGAAAAGAGGATGTTACACCGGTTGAACAAGAAGTTATCTCGCAAATTGTTAGCAAGTCAGAAGCTTATCGACAAAAGCTACAACGGTATGAGCAAGAATTCATCAGAGCTATTCAGGCTGAGTTTCCATTGAGTCAACCTGTTAGTGAGGGATTAAACAAGTTTCAAGCTGAATTGGGATTGATCGATGAGGATGTGGTACAAATCAAGCGCCCCATTCTTGAGCGTCGAGTTGCTGGGGATAAGCAACAAGAGTTAGAGCAGCAAAGGCAACAGGATTCAGAAAAAGTGCGACAACCAAACGGGGCAATGCAAAGGCTGAAGGAAGATCATCCTCAACCAGATTCTTCGGCACATATACCTGTTCGTTCTAGCAAGTCACTATTGGCTGGAGCCTGTCTTTTATCGATGCTTGTTGCCGGAGGTCTTTTCTATTTCAAATCGACTTATCCACAACCTCAATCTGATGTTCAAGAATCGTCTAATTCTTCTGTTACATCAACTCCCATAACTTCTCTGCCTTCTCCTCCTAAGCTAATAACTTCTCCATCTCCACAAGTCATTTTACCTAATACTCCTGTTTCTTCTTTATCACCACCTACTCCAAACCAAATTCTTACCCCAACACCAGTAGCTCGTCATCCGCCCACTCCAACTGTTCTACCTTTAAACGAGCGTAGGTACACAACTATTGAGACTGATGATCACAAGATCGAGGTGCGAGAGACCCCTAAAACAGAGACTAAAAAATTTCTGACGCTAAAAGAAAATACAAATGTATTTTGTAGAGAGATAACGACAACGGGTGAGAATGTTACGGTTAAAAATAAGTCTAGCGATCAGTGGAGATTCTGCCAAATGCCTGATAACTCTCATGGCTTCATCCACTCACTTCTCCTTACTCCTTAGACCTACATCTCCTTAAAAGGGCGTTTGAAAGGCCCCTGAGTCGCTAGCAAAAAGCTCGATCCCCTAAATTCTCCTTAGCAACGGTGACTTTGATCCGAATGCTGATTCCTTTTTTTTTAAGAACAGAACGATCAGGTCTCGATTGTCACAACCTTTTTCGGACTATGGTGAGTATTATCTTAGATTTCATAGAAAATTGTATTTTGTAATAAACTAATTGACCTTTAGTTAACTTCTATGTGTCTTCTATTTCCATGAAAATTAATCGTCGATCGCTGCTGATTCCTTGGGCTTTGCTGATTGCTTTGTTTGTGGTGATGATTCGACAATCGGTGAGTTATGGGATAACGCGATTGACGATCGTCCTAATAGGAACTGTAGTTATTGCGGGATTGCTTTATTTTTTGTGGAAGCAAACGATCGTGCGGTGGAGTACGATCGCATTTCTTACAGGCTTTAGTATTTTTCTGATGTTGCCGGGGAATCTGGTGGCAGGCAAAGATTTACAACCGAACTATGGCGCAATGCTCAGGAGTTATAAGGGTGTGCCCTATGTCTTGGGCGGGGAAAATCACTTTGGGATTGATAGCTCAGGATTAGTGCGGGAGGGATTGATTCAGGCGAACCTGCATTATGGCTTTGAGACCTTAAATCCGGCATTAATTCGGCGAGGACTGGAGATGTGGTGGTTTGATGGGGCGGCAGATGCGCTATTAGGGGAATATCGTGGTTATACACAGCGTCAGTTTGCGGCGGTGAGCATCAATGCGCTTGACCACAGTCGGATTAAGCTAGGCGACTTAGCTGCGACCAGTGACGGAGAATATATTCTGGCGTACTTGGGCAATAAACAATGGATTGAAGCTGACCCGAATTTACGCAAAGTAGTGATTGAGTCAGTACCCACCACTAATCCATGGTTTAATACTGCCGTCGAGATTTTGCGGTGGCGGCAATTTATATAAGCGTTGTGTCGGAACGCTGTTTCTGCTTACGCTCATAAAACTGACAAGCAAGCTGCCCCAGCCCAAACAATAGCGTCGCATTCCCCGCACTGCCCACCGCCGCACCCAAAACCGGAATCACCTCCACCACGCTCATCCCCGCCTTCAGTACACCGCTGCTTCCCGTTGCTAATCCCCAAATAGCCAGAACCTCACCCCGCCGAGTCGGATCAGTCGGCGCAAACCCATAGATCGCCGCAATCCGATAAATCATTTCCGCTTGCAACGCCGCGATCGCCCCCAAATCGACAGCTAGCAACATCAACGCCAAAGGGGGCACAAAATTCGTCGCCAAACCAATTCCCGCAGCCTTCCACACCGTATCCATCACCACCCGCTGCGCCAACGAACCATCCGTATCCTGAGGATAGGTCCGTCGTAATTCCGCGCTCTCTCGCTGCACCACATTCACATCCACCTGCCCCAACGCCGCCATCACCCAACTTCCCCCCGGCACCTTCGTCACAAATTGCATTATCGGGTGAGTTGCCACAGGTTCTACCACCTGCCCGATCGTCTCTGTCCCCTGTTCCACAAATTCATGCAACCCATCTCCGATCTTCTGAGAAGTTTCCTCCACAAATCGGCTTATATCTTGAAAAATACTAGAATTCGGATTTGTCATAGCCAAAGAATGATGGTGCTGAGTAATAGACGTTATAGCAGTTCCAAACCGAGTGAAGTATAGACTGTCTCAACGGAAACTAGGCGAACATTGGCGATTTGTTTCAACTCTAATTATTGATTTTGTCCAGATTGGATTTGGAGAATTTGGTCTAGGGACAGTTCCGTCAGGCGAGCGATCGCATTCAAGCTAATCCCTTCATTAAGCATCGCTAAAACCATCTCCTTCCGTAATGCTTGGCGACCTTTGGCTTCACCCTTCGCTTCACCCTTCGCTTCACCTTCTTGAAAAATTTCTTGATAGATTACGGATTCTCGCATGATGTCCTCTCGGAAAATACGTTTAAGAATGCTCTTATCGTACTTCAAACCCGCCATGAGCTGCACGTAGGACGAGACTTGACTTTTTTCTTCAACGGACTCAATTCGATCGATCCGCTCTGATATTTGTTGCAATAATGCGTCAGATTTTTCTATTTGAGTCAAGGCGGCAAACGGTAACAAAACGGGATCATTCAAAAATAACTCGGTGTCCTGTTCCCACATTTTTACCACAGTAAATTCATGAGATGTGGATCCAATTTTAAACCTATTTTCAATGATAGTTTCAGCGGACGGCGGGAGTAGGACCACAACAATTTGGATAATCGGAATACCGTAAAGACGATAGAGACGAACCCAGTAATCCAACATTCGCAAGGGCATCGGTGGAATAATCGGCCATTGAGTTTGGAATTCGATGTGAAGAATGTGGCCTTCTGTTTTGAAAAAAGTGACGGAATCGGCTCGAATCGGTTCAATACTGAGTTCGGTTTTGAGAATGGTAATTTCATCAGGAATATGACCCAAAAGCCAATTGGCAAAAGGTTTTGGATGTTTTTCAGCAAGCAATTTACAGAGATTATCGAAGGACATGACAGCACCCGAAATTTACGCTCCCGACTTCCACACCCGTGGAACATCTAAAAGCCACAACTAAACGTCAAACATCTAAAAGTTAAAATCATCCATTCCAAGGCCCGGTAGATTTGGGGGCACCACGGCCAAGGGAGACGAGACCTTATAGCCTTCTCGCTTTGTCGCGATCTCAATGGCGATCGCCTCAATCTGAATCTCCAAACTGCCTAAGGGTACGGTGAATGTAGTGGTCGCTTCCATTGAGCGATACTGAGCATCGGGCACAAAATCTACTAAATAGCGCGGACCATCCAGTAAAGTACGGGTTTGCCGATCGTTGATCCAAAGTTTTACATAGAGCTTCGGCTGAATCATCGGCAGCTTCACTTTCACCATCAACGACTGTCCCGCCACCACTTCATCTACCGCCTCAATTTCCAAACTCGGGGTAGGCACCAATTCATCTACCCCAATCAAAAGCGGATTGTCGCCTGTATCCAACGCCGCCGGACCGATGTTGAACACATCATCCATAATCACCACGGACTCGGCAGACGGGGAGGTTCCTCTGGTAGAAGCAAAGGGATTGATGGAAGGTGCATCTGTCGGCGGGATGGCATTGATGGACTCGGTTTTGGTCTCTTCCGCGAAGGCACTCATGCGGTCCATGAACCGATCGCCCAAGTTTAAGGATTCAAAGCGATCGTCTGAGGGCGATCGATCGTTAATTTGTTGGGCATTAATGTCGATGGTGAGCAGATCGTCTGGATCATCTAAGTCCAACGGTGCACTGGTATTAAAGGCAAATTCCGACTGACTTAAATCAAGATTTTGATCTAGATCGTTATCCAAAAATGCCGCCTCTAGTCCATCATCAAAACGATCGAACTCTTCATTACTAATCGTTTCGGACGACGCCAATGCTGGAACTGGAAGCAACAGATTTTCTTCTGGTGAAACTTCTGGCGAAATATCGAACGGAACAGTTGAGGTATTTTCGAGAATCGCATCTTCTAACTGAACATCTTCTGATTGAGTGGGATCATCAAACGAGAATTCATCCAGCATCACATCCTCAATCGCAAAATCATCAAACAGGTCCTGGACATCAGCTTCAGGAGTGGGAGCAGTTAAGAATGTGGGCAAAGAAGGAGAAGGCCGATCGTCACGATTTTGGTCGGGTTGGTAGAGTTTCGGGGGAAGTTGGGATTTCGGCTGAACTTGAAAAGATGTGGGGGCAGTGGCGGGTTGATTGACCAGACCCAAAAATTGATCATCAAGCTCTGGGCCAGACGGTTCAGCAGGCGGATGGGGCAATTCGTCCACAACGGGCGATCGAGTCTGGGATTCAAGGTCTTGCATGGTCGCCAACAGATCACTCAATGGCGCAAACAAGGTAAACCGATCGATCGCTAACGTATCGCCTGTCCGATTGTCCATTAAACACACTTCGCCCATCAGCATGGAGGAACCAGGTAATTCAGCCGGAAGCAGCAAACCGAGTTGCATGTCAAAGGGCAACGTAATTAGGGTAAATGGGGTCGAGCGTTCCACCACTAAGTAACCCTGCTGCGGATCGCGGACTCGCACGACAAAGGTACATTCCGGTAATGATCCAGAACTATTGGCTTGAACGATACCTTCAACAACGATCGTCTGTTCGGCCTGAATTTCGTAGCTATTCGGCTGAAGAGAGAGCGTAATGGTTTGGCGATCGATGGAGAGTTCTGGGACAATCGGTTCTGGGGCGATCGGTTCTGCAACAGCCAAAACAATTGGGGGCGAGGCAATGGGCGGTGGTTCTACGACTTCTACAGATTCCGACGGCAATTCTGGCTGAACAGTCGGCCATTCGGAGATCAAGCCATCCAAACTCGCGAAAAGATCGTCTTCGGCGGTGGTTAAGTCATGCTCTGATTCATCAGGCATTGCCAAACTCGTCACCAAATCCGCCTCTTGTTGCTCCAAAGGTGAAACCAAGGGCAGCATCTGCGACGGATGCACTGGATCTGCAACAGGACTCACCGCAGCGTTCGGCTCTGGGTTTGACTCTGGGTTCAGCTCTGATATTGGCTGTGGCGTTGACCCTAATTTCACCTCTGGTTCGGGCTGAGACCAGTCGGGTTCCCATTCGCCCGCCACGTCAGATTCTTTGGTCAATACGTGCAATTGAACTGAATAGTGTTGAGTGGCACCACGAGCTTCATCACGGCTGGCATCATGGGGCACTCCGATCGCCAGTTCCCAGACTCCCGGCTGCATTTGGGTAAATGGAATCACCAGCAACAGTCCCTTTGCACTGGTTTCACCCGATCGCACTTGAGTCCGTCGTTTAGGCGGCAACTCGTCCGTAGACTCATGGGTAATCCGAATGTCCATCACCGTATCAGGCATGGCAGTTTTGACCATGACCCGGTAACGTCCTTCCAAAATTTCGACATCCGGCGATTCCAATGGCAACCAGGATCGATCGCCTTCCTGCTGCAATAGAAATTCCCAATTGTTTGGTCCAGCCATGATGAATCTTCAGTCATAAGAATTTCGTTAGTCTAACTCAGCACAAGAAGACGGCGACGAATCCTGACAATAAAAACACTAAAAACCCGATCGCGTAATTACTATACGATCGGGTTTTAGGATAAAACAAACACAGTTTTAAGCTAGAGAAAACTTAGCTCAAACCGCCTTGCATCATGGTGTGAAGAATCGGTAGATTAGTCAAGATCAAGTAGGCAAAAAATGCACCACCCGTTGCTCCAATAAAGAAACCACCGGAGAACTTGCTCCAGCCCTGAGCACTTTGAAGATCATGGCTTTTGCCCGATTCATCATTGTGAAAGGTCACCATGCCATAAGCCGAAAGACATATGGTGGCGATCATAACTAGACCAATAGCGCCCACTAAGCCAGCCATAGCAGCCATGTTAGTGTGGCGCAAAGGGCCCAATAATGTCCAAGGGCCGACTAGGAAATATCCATGGGCCATGCCGACTTCCAAGCCACGCAGCAAAGGAGACAATCCTTTACGGTAAGCCGGGAGGTTGCCAATCAGCGCACGGGTAAACGCGGAATCGCTAACAGGTGTGGAAAGATGACCGACAAAAGGGTCGTTTTTGTAAGCAGTAACTAATGACATACGCAATAATTCCTAACAGATTCTGAAGAGAAATCGTCTTCAATAATAAGCTGAGCAATCGAATGGTTTTCCAAAAGCAACCGATCGCTTCAAAAAAGTTCATGATATTAAGAAGGCTTGAGATCGCCCGTGAAAGAATTACAGCAAGGCATTTGTCTACGAAGCGCTCAAGATTATGACGATCGGGCCATTGCTTCACTAGTCAAACAGCTCGGACAGACCCTAAAGCCCAATCGCAAAGGCTGGCAACGTCATACGATCGGATTTATCAGTGGATTGTGGATTGTGGCGATGCTGTCTCAAAAGGCATTAGCGTTGGCGTTGCTGGGATCTGTGATGCTCTTGGGAGTGTTTTGGGGATTAGTGTGGCTGATCAATTGGCTTAATCCTTTGATCACTTGGTCGGACTATTGGGTAATCGAGACCAACGGCAACCTGATTGCTTGCGCGAAGCTCTATGAAGGCAACAGCACCTGCGAACTCTACGATGTGTTTGTAGTGCCTCAGTGGCGGGGAAATGGCTTTGGCGCGGTACTGGTCAAAACATTGATTGAAAAAGCGCGTTACCCAATTTATTTGGCCTGTTTACCCAATGCGATCGGATTTTACGAAGAATTGGGATTCAGTTGCACCACCGAACCCCTAGATGCTGAATTAATGCGTCGCCTCAGTCTGACCAACTCCCATTACAAAAAGCTGGGTCTCACGCCTATGGTTCGATCGGAAAACCCGTTCCCATAAGCGTGGGGGATCTTAATCCCAGAAAAACGAAGCGACGTGCCAACAGAATTATTTATTCATCATCAGCTAACATCACTGAGCCGATCGCGCCACCCCTCAAACTGACTCGCCAATTCGGCCTGATCCAACTCCGCCTGATCACCAGAAGCCAACCATTTGAGCTGCACCGTCTCCTTCTCTGCCTCAGCATCACCCAAAATCAAACAAGCTTTTGCAGACGATCGATCGGCCCGTTTGAACTGCTTCCCAAAGGCACTGCCACTCAGATCCAATTCCGCCTTAAAGCCAGCCTGTCGTAACTGCTGCACAAGTCGCAACGCCTGATCTTCCGCCGCCGCACCGCGAGACACCACGTAAAAATCAACCGTCGAAGCCGTCGCTAAATTTCCAAGTTTTTGCAACAGAATCACCAGCCGCTCAAGCCCCATGGCCCAACCGATCGCCGCCGTTTCTGGCCCGCCTAACTCTGTCACTAAACCGTCATAGCGTCCGCCCGCACAAACCGTCGCCTGTGCCCCCAAATCTGCCGACTGAATCTCAAACACTGTGTGGCTGTAGTAGTCCAGGCCGCGCACTAGTTTAGAATTAATTTGGCAAGGAATACTCAAATCTGCGAGAAGCTGCTGGACCCGATCGAAGCGAGATTTCGATCCCTCACTCAAATGATCCAGAATACTGGGCGCGTCATGGAGAATTTTTTGCGTATCTTTATTTTTGGAATCCAGAATGCGCAACGGATTTCGGGTCAGTCGATCTTGAGAATCGGGATCTAGATCTGCCTTATAGGGAGTTAAATACGCAATCAATGCCTCGCGGAAGTTAGCCCGATCGTCTTTATCGCCAATTGAATTGAGATCAAACGTCAAATCTTTGAGTCCGATGGTTTTCAAAATATCCGTCGCAATCGCGATCGCTTCCACATCAGCTCTTGGATCGCCGCTCCCCAGCATTTCCAATCCCAACTGATGGAACTGCCGCTGACGACCCGCTTGAGGCCGTTCATAGCGAAACATCGGCCCTACGTACCACAGACGCTGCACATCACCCTGAGCATACAAACTGTTTTCAATAAACGATCGCACCACACCCGCCGTACCTTCTGGCCGCAACGTCAGGCCCCGATCTCCCCGATCGTTAAAGGAATACATCTCCTTACTGACCACGTCCGTCGCTTCACCAATCCCGCGTAAAAACAACTCCGTCTGCTCAAAAATCGGAGTCCGAATCTCACTTGCTCCCGCACGGCCTAAAATATCGCGCGCCGCTGCCTCAATGAACTGCCAATAGCTCACCTCAGTCAGCAAAATATCTCGCGTACCCCGACTCACCTGAATTCCAGCCATCTCTAAATCCACTCACTCCCGTCATAGCGATCGTCATCGTACATCACGAATCCCAACCTTAATCACCTAGCTTGACTCACTATAGGCCTGACTGGCTGACTAAAAGTTAATAAAGAGCTAATAAAAAATAGATAAAAGCTAATCTGCTGACGGATAGGGCAAAACACAACAATTCACCCCTTCTAGACAAACCTTGCCCCATTGCAATGCCCATCGAAGTAACGCGACCCGATTATCGGTCTCCGTTTTAGTCAGAATATTGCTAATGTGGTTATCTACAGTCCGTTTACTGATATCAAGCTTTTCAGCAATATCTTGATTGGTTAAACCGGAAGCGACGAGTTCAAGAACCTGTAGCTCACGATCGGAAAGCGAAGATTGAACTTGAAAATCCTTGTCCGCCATGTACGTCCGAACCCAATGCGTAATTATACTTATGATGTAATTCTACTCTTAGGAGTCAAATCTTCACTAATCTCTTCTGTGAAAGAGTCTAAGGAAGATAAAAATTCTGTATTCCTAAGAGAAGAATAAAATATATAGAACTGTCCCGCGTATCCCTACTTCTATGGAAGATATCAAGCTACATTGTCCTAACCCATTTTGCAAACAGCCTAACGATCGAACGGCTGATTTTTGTTATAGCTGTCACACCTTTTTACCAAAACGCTATTTGTGGGTAGTGGGAAACGATCGTTCTCGACTTGTTCCTGGGATGGTTTTAGGAAATCGCTATGCAGTTTTAGAAGAAAATACTCTACTAGATTGTTATCCAGAAAATCCACCGGAAATGCCTGCTGAGATTTTTCTATCCCTGGAAGCCTATTTAAAGCTTAGTCATGCCGTTCCCCATGCACCCAAGGTCTATTGCATTTTAGAGATTGATGGAAAAGATTGCATTGTTTTAGAAGAGACGGCGATTTATTCCTATGTTATTTCAGTAATTCCAGAGGACGAGACAACGATCGCACCCAAAGCCGGAACATTAATGCCCATATTGCAAGAATGCTGGGGTTCTGCGAGCAATTTTCGTCTCTTAAATTGGATTTATCAGATTGCTACGATTTGGGATAGATTCAAGACTCTTGGCGCTTCACAGACTTTATTTGACCCATATTGTATTCGGGTTGATGGCGGATTAATTAAGATATTAGAGCTTCGTTTTGATTCAAAAGAGACTGTCGATAACACTCTTCCAGTTCTTCTCCAACATTTAATTCATTACAGCGATCGATCGAATCTAAAACCAGATCTAACGATAATGCGCCGTTTAAGAGAAATATATGAGCGATTGATCCACGAGGCCGAGGAAGATCAAAGTTATCTATTATGCGAATGGCTGGATCAAGAGATGATCCACCATAGTTCTGGATCACTCGATATTGAAATTGTTACTCAAACGGATCAAGGCCCAAATCGAAAACGTAATGAAGATGCTTGCTATCCTACTTCTACCCAAAAAGTAACTATTTCCCGATCGAAATCAACTGATCTAGAAAAACCATTGTTAATTGTATGTGATGGAATTGGTGGTCATGAAGGCGGTAATATTGCATCTAATTTAGCGATCGAAACTTTGACAACTGTATTAGATGCTCGAATTCCTAAAGCGATCGGATATGAAAAAAAGGTTGATACAACTCAAGTTGTACGAGAAGGAATTCAAATTAGTAACGATGCAATTTCCGATCGTAATGATCAAGAAGGTCGTAGCGATCGACAACGTATGGGAACAACTGTTGTTTTAGCTAGAGTTGAAGGTCAACGATTACAACTTGCTCATGTTGGAGATAGCCGAGCCTATCGAATTACAGCCCGAGCTTGTTACCAACTTACCGTTGATGATGACATTGCTTCTCGGGAAGTAAGATTAGGCTATACGTTATATCGTGATGCGCTTCAGCGTAGTGGGACGGGTGCATTGACACAGGCATTAGGAATGGTGTCATCTTCTCTTCTACATCCAAGAATTCAAACCTCGTTTGTCGATGAAGACTGTATTTATTTACTTTGTTCTGATGGACTGAGTGATTACGATCGGATTGAACAATGTTGGGCGCAGGAATTGATTCCGGTATTACAGGGTCGAATTCAACTTGCGGATGCTTGTCAAAGTCTAATTGAAATTGCCAATGCTCATAATGGTCATGATAATGTGACGGTTGGATTATTATATTGTCGCGTTCCAGACGAAACCGTACTGTCTAATGGTTCTCCAACTCGATCAACATTACTCCCAATTTGGGGTTCAAAGTCAAGTGCTAAGTCTAAGCGTAAAGACGATCGTGATTTGAGCCAAGTCCCTCCAACAACAACATCTTCAACTCAATTGGTCGAACCGCATAGAAGAGGGAAACGATCGCAGGGAACTCAGAAATCCAATGGTTCCCAGGGGCGATGGATTTTTCTGTTTTCCGTTTTGGCCGCCATTGGTGTTGTTACTGGAATTTTAGTTTTACTATTCAAGCCCGATCGTCAAGTAGAATTGCCAACTCCTGTTGCTATTGCATC
Organism: Synechococcales cyanobacterium; assembly: GCA_043739065.1. GTDB lineage: Bacteria > Cyanobacteriota > Cyanobacteriia > Leptolyngbyales > Leptolyngbyaceae > JAAFJU01. The sequence goes on from JAYUEU010000192.1 coordinate 25,263, forward strand.
GCCGTTCCCAAATGGATTAAAAGTGAATCAGCTTATTAAAGTTGTACCAGTATTGAATCCAATGTCAACTCCAAGTCCAACGTCTAGTTCAGTTCCAAATTTATCCGCTGTGGGCCAGCCTAGTTCAGAAATTCCAGCCAATTTAATCCTGGTTCCTAAACCGCCGTCACTTCTCGGGACACCTGTTGAAACCTTTGAAGTGAATGTTGGCGAAGTGGCTCCGGGAGCGGTGATGCGGGTGGTCGATCGGCAAGTGCGAGGAACAAAGCCTTGGATTAAGCTCCAAATTTGTAGTGTGGCAACGATCGGCGAAACTAAGCAGCTGAAACCTGGTGTTGAGGGGTGGTATGCCGAGCCAATGTTGTTATCGCAGGTTGTTGCTGTGACATCAGAATTGCCCCCTACTGCGCTTTCTGCTTGCCCTATGTTGAAGTCTAAGTAAGATTTGGATTGATCGTGTAAGACACTGACGTTTAGAAATACTCACATTTAACAATACTCACATTTAGAAATACTATGGAGATCTGTATGCACTTGCCCGATGTGAGTTTCCATGACCATTCCTTCTCTGAATCTTGCGATCGATCGTCTCCGTGCCACGGGAGTTTGTCATTTTGCGGTACATGTAATTAATGCGCCTTATCGGGCTGGGTATTTGCTGCAAGATGTTCTGTGGGAAGAAGCGATGGCCCAGGTTTGGGGCGCTTGGCAAGAAATGTTTGCGATGCGATCGGTGCCCATGGTGCCCTATTTGTCTGGAGTTGTAGTTCACGATCGAGCCGCGATAACCGATAGTCCTGGAAGTGCATTGCCCTATAGTGTTCGATTGATGCAAACCTTAGGAATTCATCTTTGGCAATGGTTGTTCAGTGGTTCAATTCAAACTGCATTAAATCAAAGTCAAGGGATTGCAATGGGTCGAAATCAGCCGTTGCGAGTGCGGTTGGATGTGCGGGATCCAGATTTAATTGGAATTCCCTGGGAGATTATGCAAGCTCAAGCCGGAGTGCCTGCGATCTCATTAGGACAACAGGTGTTGTTTAGTCGAACTATTAGCGATGTTGGTGCATTGCGACCGATGCGATCGGACCAGATGGTGAATGTGTTGGTGGTATTGGGGCAAGATGCAACGATCGCGAATGGACCCATGACTACTTCACCCCCAAAAACTAGCTCCGAAACTAGTTCCGAAACGAAGACAGTCCGTCTACGCCTTGAACAAGAAGCTGTAGCCCTACGTCGGGTGCTAGAAAATGTCAGCCACTTTGCCACAACAGCCGGATGCTTTGTCGATACTTTAGTCCAGCCCACACCCGCCGAGCTGTTGCAGAAGTTGAATTCTGGTCGATATAATGTGCTGTTTTATGCGGGGCACGGGGTTCCAGCTCCCGATGGTGGGATGTTGTTTTTGAGTCCGACAGGGACTATGAATGGTACTGAATTGGCTCAGGTGTTGACGCGGGTGGGGGTGAAATTGGCGGTGTTTAATGCCTGTTGGGGCGCGCTGCCAGATCAACGATCGGGGCAAACGATTCCTCGGAGCAGTTTGGCAGAAGTGCTGTTGCATCATGGGGTTCCGGCAGTGTTGGCCATGCGGGATTCTATTACTGATGATGAAGCATTAGCCTTTATTCAGACGTTTGCTCAAGCGTTGGCGGAACGGTTGTCGATTGATCATGCGGTGGCGATCGCTCGTCAAAATCTATTGACCTTATTCAAATTCAATCAACAAGCTTGGACGCTTCCAGTGTTGTATATGCACCCCGAGTTTGATGGAGAATTGGTGAAACCCTTAGCCGAGGGCTTAACTCAAATTCCTATGAACCCCACGCAGTTTGCTAAACGGGTTGCTGTGGCAGGATTGCGATCGATCGATAAAACTCAGACCTGGATTTTGCGAGGCGGCTTAATGAGTGTGGGAATAAGCGATGAGAATGATGTGGTGCTAGACGATCCTGGAGTGTCTCGTCGCCATGCCGAGATATTTTGCCGTGATGGATTCACCAATTCTAATGCGCCGACCTATTTTCTTAAAGATTTATCCCGGTATGGGACTTGGGTGCTAGATGCTACGGGTTGGCAAAAAATAAATCACCAGGAAGTACAACTTTTTCCAGGAATGCAGGTGAAGTTTGGGGGGTCGCAGAATATGGCGATGGAGTTTGTGGTGGATGAAGAAAATTAGAGCAAATTGGATCAGAAATGCATTCAGCACGCTGTTTTGAGCTTAAAACCAAGTCTTGAATCTATAACTTCTTGACTATAAAAATTACGAAACATCATGAAAGTTGTCGAATTGATTGCAATTAGTTAAGTTCTAATTCATAGTTCAGTAAAAATTTGTAAACGAGTAGAAATTATAATGAAGCAACCTACTCGAAATCTACCCGATTTATGGATCCAGGTAAGTTGATGTTTTCTGGTTGATTTTTTTTGTTGTCTCGGTTTGATGGGTCGATCGAAATTTAGCTCTATTTTTTACTAAAGGGACTTTGCTGTGATTTATAGCTGTGATCTGCCAAGTGGCCAAACGCTTTATCTTCAAAACCAAGGTGATATGACCAATGCAACGGTATTGATGAAGCAATCGGGGCAACAGCAGCAGTCTGGTAGCAGCGTTATGACGGGAACTTGGCAGATTCAGCCGGAAGTCTTTGCGATGGTTGGTGGGGCTGTTGTTCGCTTGACAACCTCGACGGGAGTTTGGTCTTTGATGGTTCAGGGGATGAGTTTGTCGGTACAGTCGGGTGCGGTAGAGATGGGCAATCAAGTGATGGGATTAACTGTGCGGTCTCAGATGCCAAATGTGGCAAGCAGTTCATTCTCAATGCCGCCTATGACACCAATGACCTCTATGCCGCCGATGCCGCCGATGGGGATGAATATGAATCCTATGCAAATGCAGATGGGAAATATGGGGATGAGTATGGGTGGATCATTGAGTAGCCAAGCGAGTAGTAATGTGAGTTCTAGCAGTAATTCTGGTGGGAATGGTGCGGCAAGTCTTTCGCGAGATAGCCCTTCACAAGATAGTCCAGGAAAGGCTTCTGGCAATGTGAAATCGGGCAATGTGAAATTCTGTAGCCAATGTGGGACGGGCGTGAAAGTGGACGATCGGTTTTGTTCGAGTTGCGGACATCCGTTGCGCTAACTATTGCGTTAGATAGCGGTTTCTAGGATTTAGATTATTAGGCCAGTTGGCTAAAGGAGTTTAGTTTGCAACATCTACACCGATCGGAACGAACAGAAATTGAACAATTTTGGACCGCAAAAGTTGCAGCGCTGGGTGCCGAATTGGGCGTGGACCGTCGTCGTGCTGAGCGTCTATTACATCGTGTGATTCATAACTATCGGAATCCTGTCGAACTCGATCGGTATGGGTTGTCTGAACCTGTGATCGGCGTGGGTGGCGTGATGCACTACGGTATGGATGCTGAGGTTGAAGATTCTTCTTGGACTATTGGATATTTTTGGCGGGCGGATGGGTTGCCGATTTGGTGTGATCCGCTATTGATAGCAAACGATCGGGGAATTACATCTATTGAGTCGGGGCAGGAATTTTCCGATCGGTTGGTGCTGTTGTTGGGGATCAGTTCTGATTTTATGAGTTCTGATTTGACGGTGACAGTTCGCAATGGCACGTTGTATGTGTTTTTGCCGCCGATCGTTTGCGAGCTTCTGTTTTTAAAAGTGGTTCATGCCATTGAGCTGATCGCTGTATTTATGATGATGCCTGTGCGACTTGAAGGGTTTGGCCCACCTGTTGGCGACATCATTTGTGGGTTTGAGATTATGCCCGGTTTGGATATTTCTGAAGTCAATATTCATCCAGTTCAGCCTTGGCCTCAATTGTTGGTGTTTAATTCTATTTTGGAACGATCGGCAATAGCAGTGAAATTGACAATGCAGTTTTCTTGGAATGGCCAATGTTTGGAGCCAATTGAAGAAGTTGTTCAGACTGGTTTTCCTTCTAGTGTATTTCTGCGATCGGCGACTGAGACTCGATCGCTTCAAAGTGCAGTCACGGCGTAAAGGGTGTTTAAAGTGACAGAGTGTTTAAAGTGAATTTACGATCGTGAGTTTGATGTTCTAGAGATTTAGGGGTGGGGGAATACTGCGATCGTCTCAGGTTGATTCAATCTCTCCGGAAGAGGGAATATTGGAGTTGTATGCATCAGTAACCACTTTGAGATAGGGACAGTTTTGTTATGGATTTTGTAACGCCGTTGTTGGGTTTGTTGGTGCCGCATTTACCGGGGTTGTTAAAGAAGGCGGCGGAAGATGTTGCGGGGGAAGGCGCGAAGAAGGCTGTGTTTGCGGCGGTGCCTGCGGGGGTGAAGGCGATTTGGGAGAAGTTGCTGCCGAAGGTCGAGAAAAATCCGGTGGCGAAGGCGAGTGTGGCGGCTGTGGTGGATCAGCCGGAGAATCAGGATTCTCTTGAGATGCTAAAGCTGGCATTGAAGCAGGTGTTGCAAGGGATCGAGAAGTCGGAACCGGAGTTGGTGGCGGAGTTGCGGAAGTTGATGGATGAGGATAAGGCGGATGCTTCGGGTGGAAATTCGGCGACAGTAACGGCAGGGACTATTTATAGTTCTGTGGTTGGTGATGGGGCGAATGTGACGCAGACGATCGGTTCTCCAGAGAAATGAATCTTTGGTTGATCCTATAGAAGACCCGATCCCCTAAATCCCTCTTGAGAAAGGGGGACTATGAGAAGAAGGGAAATTATTGATGGAGATGTGGTTTGCTTCTTTGATCTTCTCTTTCAATTTTATTTCTTAGTATCCGGTTCCCCCTTTTTAAGGGGGTTAGGGGGATCGAGTTTATTGCAATAACCGATCGAATCATTCAATCATTCAATTATTCAGTTCAATTATTCAATTCATCCATTCAATTTTGTATTTCTGGACATATTGTTATGACGATCGTAAATCCCGATGATAATCTCAATCTATCTGCAAAGAATTCCGCGAATGTGAATGCGGAAACAATCTACAGTTTGATCATTGGTGACAATGCGACGGTGAATCAGCAGATTATTCAGCAGCAACGAAAAAGGAGGTTGTTTCAGCTTGCGGAGGACAGTCCTGATTTTACGGGCCGATCGCAGGAAACGGAAACTATTGAGAAGATTTTGAAGGGTGATTCTCCGACGGCGATGATTTCGGTGGTGTCGGGGATGGGCGGGGTGGGGAAATCGATGTTGGCGCGACATGTGGGAAATCGGTTGAAGGCGCAGTTTCCCGATGGACAGCTTTATGTGGATTTGTTGGGGCAGTCGGATACTTGTCGATCGGCGGATTCGGTGTTGGTTGAGTTTTTGGTGGATGGGTTTGGGGAAGATCCGCAGCATTTGCCGTTTGAGTTGGATGCGTTGCGGAAGTTGTTTCACGATCGCCTTTCTGGTTGCAAGATTTTGGTGGTGTTGGATAATGCGGGGGATGCGCTTCAGGTGGAGCCGTTGTTGCCACGGGTGCGGGGGTGCGGGGCGATCGTGACGAGTCGGGAGCCGTTGATGAATTTGGCGGGGATGACGGCGGAGAATTTTGTGTCGTTGGATGTGATGACGGAGGGGGAGGCGACGGAGCTTGTTCAACGGTTGTGTCCTAAGAAGACGGTGGATGTTGGGTTGGTGAAATTGTTGGTGGGGCTGTGTGGGCGGTTGCCGTTGGCGTTGACGATCGTGGGGAAACTTTTGCTTCAGACGGCTTCGTTGACGCTGGTGGAGGTGATGGCGGAGTTGTCTAAGGAACGATCGCGGTTACGTGCGTTGAAGTATGTGGGAAGTGATAATCAGGTGGATGCTCGGTTGGATGTGGAGGCGAGTTTTAATTTGAGCTATGTGCGGTTGAATGAGTCGCAGCGGGGACTTTTTGAGGCGGTGGCACTGTTGCGGGGACGAGATTTTGGGCGGGAGTTGGCGGCGGTGATGGTGGGCCGGGAGGAGGCTGAGGTGCGGCGGGAGCTAGATCAGTTAGTGGCGTTGCAGTTGGTGCAGTGGGAGGTGGGGCGTTATGGGTTTCATGATTTGGTGCGGGAGTTTGGACGGGGGAAGCTGGGGGCGGAGCGGGAACAGGCGCTGACGGAGGTGGCGTTGGGCTGGTATGTGGCGATGGCGGATCAGATGAAAAAACTGTTGCTAACTGATGAATCGGTTGCAGTTAAAATGGCAATTCAGCAGTTTGAATCAGAGTGGCAAAATTTATTACAAGCAATTACGTGGTCGTCAGAAATCAAGGAAAATTCGTCAGCTATCAAGCTTTTTCAAGATGTTCAGTATTATGCGTCGTTGCGAGGATTCCGTACTCAACAATTGTTAGAAGTAGGTTTTCAGACGCTAACAACTGCTCAATTAATCGGCGATCGAGTGGGAGAAGCGAATACGTTAAAAGCGATCGGCGATGTATTGCAATTTCTAGACCAGCGTCAGGATGCGTTAAATCGATATGAAACGGCGATGGAGATTTATCGTCAAGTGGGCTCTCGACTGGGAGAAGCGAATACGTTAAAAGAGATCGGCGATGTATTGCAGTTTCTAGACCAGCGTCAGGATGCGTTAAATCGATATGAAACGGCGATGGAGATTTATCGTCAAGTGGGCGATCGACTGGGAGAAGCGAATACGTTAGACAGTTTTGCCTTAGCAAATTTTTCTGGTGAGAACTATTTGAAAGCGATTGAATGTCACCAGCAAGCACTCGACATTTTTACACTGATTGAATCTCGATATGATATTGCTTGGTCACTACGATATTTAGGAAAAGTACATCTCAAATTAGGTGATTCATGGAAAGCAAAGGAATTCTTTGAGAAAGCCGCCACACTTTTTGAAGCTTTAGAAATGGACGATTCAGCTCAAGCTTGTCAGCAGGAAATCAAAAATCTCAATCCAAATATCGTACCCGGCACCTTACCCAAAGCACCCAACATTAGCGACGACCTCACCCCCCGCAAGAAAAAGCCACAGTTTCCCCTTTGGCAAAGTGCGATCGTCCTTCTGGTGTTGGGCATTGGCTGGCTAGCCATCAAACCCCATGCTCCCGCGCCGCAGAATGGTGAAGTGAGACAGGCGAAGTGAGACAGGGGAGAAGTTCAATATTGTAGAATAGAATAGATTTAGTCCTAATGCCCTAACCTCTTATGACTTCTCTCACCGAGATTGAAACCGCCATTAGCCGTCTATCTGAACCCAACGTTCGACAGCTTGCTGATTGGTTACAAAACTATCTCAACGATCGCTGGGATAACCAAATTGAATCAGACGTTGCATCGGGTCGATTAGACGCCCTCATTGCTAAAGCCGAAGCCACGATCGATAACAACCCCGTGAGAAGTCTAGATGAAGTCCTTTACAACGGTTGATTTTTGGCAAGCTTACAATCAACTCTCACCCGACGTAAAAGCAAAGACTCAGAAAGCTTACCAACTCTGGCAAAACGATCTAACCCATCCGTCACTTCACTTTAAGAAAGTAGGTAAGAACTTATGGTCCAGCCGAGTGAGTAGTAATCATCGAGCTTTAGCCCTGAAGAAAGGTGACGATTACTAGTGGATTTGGGTAGGCACTCATGATGAATACGAAAAGTTGTTAAATTAATCCGATCGTTCTTCTGGTGATGAGCATTAGCTGAATGGCCGTAACCCCCCATGCTCCCGCGCCGTACCATGGTGAAATGAATTGTCTCATTTCACCATTATTCTAAATTTCTACTATTGGTTTTGATTAATTGCGGCTTGGACCCGATCGATCGCCGTCCCATCGCCCAGGATTGTATACAACTTCACTGCTTTTTCGAGGGAAAAGATAGCGCCTTGTTTATTGCCTGCGGCTATTCGTGCAAGACCTTGAACCTCATAGACGATCGGATTTTCGGGTTCTTGATTAATTGCATTGCCGCAGTCTTGGAAGGCTTTGGGATCTTTGTTTTGAGCGCGGGCAAGACATCGATAGACGCTAAGTTCGGCGGGAATTTGGGTGCCTTCTTCGATCGCTTCTGGTGAAAGGTATGGATCGGGACTGCCAATCATGCTCTGAATGCTGGCAGCTTCTTCACAAGTTTGGAGAGCGTTGGGCTGTGCGGCACGAGCTTCGATCGAGCATTTATAAGCCAAAGATGCTTTCTCTTGATAATTTAAGGCGGTGGATTGATTCAAGTCATTCAGAGCTTCTGTATAGTTACCTTGATTGAATTGGGCAATCGATCGCACGTAATATGCCTCGGATTTTAATTCAGGTTCGGTTGTTAAATCAATGGCTTTAGTTGCATCGGTAAATGATCCACTATAGTCGTAGGCTTGTTGTTTTGATTTAGAACGATCGATATACGCATTTACTTTGTTGGGTTCAAGTTGAATGGTGCGATCGAGATCTTCAGTTGCGCTTAAATAATTTTTGGCATTTGTTTGAGCAGTGGCGCGACCGTAATAGGCATCGGCATTATTAGGTTCTAAACTTAAGGCACGGGTGTAGTTTGCGATGGCCCAATCTGTATCATAAGTTTCGGCTTTTACCTTGGCGCGATCGATCAATTCTTGGGCGGTGAGTTTTGGGATTGGGCGAGTTGTGAGTTTGATATAACCCTCGGACGTGAGTTGGGTAGGTTGAAGTGCGCTGGTGGCGACGATGCTAGATATATTATTGACTATGGTACTAAAGTCTAGTTCTGAATTGTTTTTAGTATTTGTGGGGTGGGACATTTTGGACAAGCCAAATTGATTGCCCAGGGCGAGTAGAGCGGGCGGATTGAGGTAGGCGTACCCCATATTTTGTTTGGATAAGGGTGCGATCGCGTCTTGGAAATGTTTGGCTTGGTCGAGGGGTTGCCAGGGTTTAGGAAGGATAGTATTTGCGGTATCGGCTCCACTGAGAATAGCCAAGGTGTCGTCACTTGTCCATTGATAGGCGAAGATGCTGACGGGTTTGCTAGGAGTTAGTTTGTTGGGTTTAGTAGATTTGTTGGGTTTTCTCGGTTTACTCGGGCCTTCAACCTCCCAACTGGTGAGCGTTGTGCCGTCGATCGTGCGGGTTGCGACTTTGAATTCACCTTTGGATAGTTTGATTAATGCAGTTTCGACTTTTTTGAATGCAGCGGTTGCAGCGGGCCGATCGCTCGTTTGGAAAAATCCGCCAAATCCGATCGCGAGTTTAGGATCAATTTGGGTTAGCGGGCTGCCTTTGGTGGGGAATGCGAAAGTAACGTATTCTTTGTCCATCCAGGGGAAGATGTCACGATCGTCGATGCCTACGATGTTCTGGCTGCTGTCTCGGAAGCTTTTTAGTCCTTTTTTGGTCGTTGGATTAGTGTCTAAAGCGGTAGTGAGGGCGCGCCAGAAGAATGCAAGATTTGTGCCGTCGCTCATCCCATAGTTGACAGCGGGAAGTCTTGAGATGAGTGCATTAGGGCTGCTGACGGTTTGAATGAATGAATCGGAAATTGCTGATTTGAAATGGATGCCGACTTGGGCTTGAATGCCTTCAGGGACGGCCCAGACAAATCCGTCCATGCCATCGGAACCGCTGTTAACCAGTTGACTGAGTTGTTCGGGAGTTTGGCTTTGGAAGAGTGGGAAATTGTTAAATGCTTTTAAGGGGTGGGGGACATTGAGTTGATTGCTTTTAACTAGGTTGCCGAGGTTGGCATAGCCGGAGACTAGGGCGGTCGCGTAACGATCGTCGGAGATCATGCGCTGGAAGGCGGGGACGCTGGAGAGACGGCGATCGGGTGAAGCTTCGGAATCGATGATTTGTTGGACGGCGCTAATGCTTTCTGAGGTGACGACAAATCCGCTTTTCAAATAGGCAGCGGCAAATCCACCGATTTCGATCGTTTTTTTCGCTGTGGTCTTCGCTGTGGTCGGAGTTGCGATGGTTGATGGCGTGTCTTTAACGATCGGGGAAGCAGGCGCTGAGGGTTGTTCTTGGGGTGACGGTTCAAATACTTCGGAAAAGAAATCAGGTACTTTCCTGGGTTCCCAGAAGAGAATGCTGGTGCCGTTGTAGAGGCGGGTTGTGGGGAGTTTGTCCTTGCTGCGTTTGAGCCGATCGAAGAACCGTGGCATTTGGCTGGGGTCTTTGACGGGAGCTATTGTGGCGTAGGTGGTTTTGGTTTGGTCTGGATTGAGCATGATGACAGTGCCCACGGGTCCGCCGATCCATGGAGCAATGTCTCCGTGATAGTTGATACCGGAGGCTAGATTTGAGAACATCCAACCGGGAGTTGTGAGGTCTTGTGGAAAGGTTTTGAATTTGGTTAGGTCTTGCCAGATCTGAGGGTTTGGATTGACGAATACAATGCCGACGATGCTGTCTGGGACTAATTGGCTGACGGCTGGAAATTCAATGGGCTTTGCAATGATTTCGGCATTAGCAACTCCGGTCAGGGTGAGGGTTGCGGCGATCGGTGTGAGCAGTGAACCCAAAAGAATGAACGCAGCGCGATGAGTCGTCATAAGAAATCCCAGAGCAGTGAATGGCTTGTGTACTAAGGGTACTTGTTTTATGAAATCCTGCACCATCTCATGACAGATTCATGCATTGAAATTAATATACTGAAATTTAACGTATTGAAATCCTGGCAGACTGCGCAAATGAATTGTGATTGACTGAAGACATCTAGTAGTAGTTTGGGTGAGGCTGTGGTTATGATTTTAACTTTTGAATGGCGGTATTGATCAAACTTTGGCCTTCTTCAACCGATCGAATTTGGCTCAAACTAGCTCGTAATTCATTGGCTCCTGCAAATCCTTTACAATACCAAGTCATATGTTTTCGAGATTGATAAATACCTCGATCGCCTTTGTATTCCGCTAGCATTTGCAAATGTTCGGCGGCACATTGGAGGATTTCGATCGTAGTTGGTTTTGTTTTTTCAATTCCATATTTGAGATAGTAATCGACCTCGCCGACTAAAAACGGATAGCCCAACGTTCCCCGCGAACACATCACACCATCGGCTCCCGTGATTTCTAAACATCTCACCGCCGACTCCACCGAATCAATATCGCCATTTGCAATCACGGGAATATCTAATTGTTCTTTAACCTGACGAATCCAGTCCCAATCCGCAGGACCATTATAAGCTTGTGCTCGTGTTCTGGCATGAATCGTAATCATTTCAGCTCCAGCGTCTTGCAACCGTTGTGAAAATTCTAAAATATTAATTTCGTAATTATCCCAACCAATCCGAGTCTTAACGGTAACAGGAACATCGACGGCATTTACCACTTCACGAACAATTTGCGCTGCTAATTCTGGTTGACGTAATAAAGAAGATCCGCCGCCATTTTTTGTAATTTTATTTACAGGGCAACCCATATTTAGATCGATCGTATCTGCGCCCTGAGCTACTGCCTTTACCGCCGCTGATGCTAAAAAATCTGGACGACAATCAAATAATTGAATACTAATAGGCCGTTCATCTGGATCAATATCCATAATGATTGGTGTTTCTTTTAAATGCTGTAAACTCGCCGCCTGTACCATTTCTGTATACATCATCGAGTCTGGGGCATACCGTCTCACCAACCGCCGAAATACTAGATCGGTTACCCCTGATAAAGGTGATTGTAAAACTCGGCTCTGAAGTATAACTGCGTTCTTTCCATGGCCGATCGTGAGAGGATCTGTGAGTTGGCGTGTGATATTTTGGGTGAGTGTTGGAGACATGGGTGAGATCCTATTTACCAAATTCGAGTCATACTCAATAGGAATCCTGGCATTACTTCACTACAGTCGATCGCAGCAGGGGATTCTAATATTTCTGCCGTTTGTCCCGATCGATAGATTTCCACTTGCTTATTTTTAGGATTTATCAATAGTCCTAATTTAACTCCTAGCCGTTGATATTCCTGCATTTTATTTTGTAATGATTTCAAATCATCTGTTGCAGAACGAAGCTCAATCATAAAATCAGGCACAACTGGAATGAATCCGACAATCTCTACGCCTTCTAGTCGGGACTTTTCAATCCAAGATACGTCCGGGGATAACTTTCCACCCCCGATCGCTGTAAAATCATAGCCTGTTGATGAATCAAAGACTTTCCCTAAACCGCTCTGTCGGTTCCAAAGTCCAGCGTCGATCGTTAAATCAACATTTCGTGCACCACTCTCACCACCTGTTGGAGGCATAACAATCAATTCTCCATTAGCGGTTAATTCAAGTCGTAAATCAGGGTTGTCGATGCAGAGCAGATCAAACTGTTCTGAACTAACTGTCAATGCTGTATTGCTAACATTCAGTAATAATGGATGCTTCTCAATGGTGGTGATGGACGGTGAATCAGCGACTATCATGAACTTCTCCTAGTAGTTACGAAATCAGCTATGAAATCTAATTAATTTAAATCATATTACGACACTGTGGTGCGATCGATAATTTAGCAATTAAATTTAGAATTCTGACAAATCAATACAATATTAGTACTCTATTTAATCCACACCTCTGATTGAACGGCCATTCATTAGTCTAATTGTCTATCAGAATAAATATTTTGTCCAGAAGATTTTTTGATACCCACGAATAGAACCTTTCAACTTTCCACCGCGAAATGTTCTTGAGTAACATTTTAAAATGGTTACCCTTGATACGCTCAGCTACCTATGGTCAAGCACTTATCTAGTGATTGTTCCTCGCACGTCGATTCACCATTGCCTGATTTTTATGACTGAAACGGCTAAAACTCAATGCCCTTACTGTGGCGTAGGCTGTGGTTTGGAGGTTTTTCCTCCAGCAATGCCAGGGAAAAACGTTACGCGGATCGCTGATGGTACTCCCGTTTGGCAGGCACGGGGCGATCGGACTCATCCGTCTAGCCTTGGTCAAGTTTGCGTTAAAGGTGCGACGGTAGGTGAGTCACTTCACCAAGATCGACTCAAATACCCGATGATGCGCGAATCCTTGGATCAACCCTTCAAGCGCGTTACTTGGGATGTTGTTTTAGATGCGATCGCGGAGAGAATCAAAATAGTAGTCGAGACTCAAGGTCAAGATGCTATCGCCATGTACGGTTCAGGCCAATTTCAAACCGAGGACTACTACGTCGCGCAAAAACTAATAAAAGGCTGTTTAGGAACGAACAATTTTGATGCAAACTCCCGCCTGTGCATGTCTTCCGCTGTGTCAGCTTATGCGCAGAGTTTTGGAGCTGATGGACCACCTTGTAACTATGATGATCTTGACATTACAGACTGCGCATTTTTAATCGGAACTAATACTGCTGAATGCCATCCAATTATCTTTAATCGACTACGTAAAAACCATAAAAAAAATCCTGAAACTCGCCTGATTGTCGTTGATCCTCGTGCAACAGATACCTCAAAACATGCGGACCTCCATCTCGCCATCAAACCTGGAACCGACATCGATCTGATGCATGGCATTGCCTATTTACTGTTGCAATGGAGTCAACAATCGCCTCAATACATTGCCCAGCATTTCATTGAAAAATTCACCAATGGATTTGAAGAATACCGTGCGATCGTAAAAGACTATACTCCTGAGAAAGTCGCTGAAACTTGCGGTATTACCGTCGCTGAAATCAAACAAGCTGCTCGCTATTGGGGTAAAGCCAAAAATGTTCTCTCCATGTGGTCTATGGGAATCAATCAATCTAGTGAAGGCACTGCAAAAGCCCGAACTCTGATTAATCTCCACTTATTGACTGGCCAAATCGGTCGCCCCGGTGCCGGACCTTTTTCTTTGACTGGCCAACCTAATGCTATGGGCGGACGGGAAGCGGGTGGATTGGCACATTTATTGCCGGGATATCGATTTGTTACGAATGCAGAGTCCCGTCGGCAGGTCGAAGAGTTTTGGAAGCTTCCATCGGGACGGATCTCAGCTCAGCCGGGATTGACGGTGTGGGACATGATTAAGGCGATGGAATTGGGCGACATCGGACTTTTTTGGGTGGTTGCTACGAATCCGGTGGTTAGTTTGCCTGATCTCGATCGGGTCAAAAAAGCTTTGCGTAATTGTTCTTTTGTAATCCATCAAGAATGCTATTCCCCGACGGAAATGGCGGAGTTTTCTCATGTGTTGCTCCCGGCGGCCCAATGGAGTGAAAAAACTGGCGTGATGACCAATTCCGAACGCCGTCTTACGCTCTGTCCTAAATTCCGAACGCCGCCAGGAGAAGCCCGAGCCGATTGGGTGATTTTTGCCGAGGTTGGGCAGCGCTTGGGATTTGTGCGGGAGTTTTCGTTTAATGATTCAGCGGAAGTATATAGCGAATTTGTGCGGCTCACAAAAGGCCAACCCTGCGACCAGACGGGGTTGAGTCACGAATATTTGATGAAAAATGGTCCCACGCAATGGCCTGCGCCTAAGGGCAATCTTCCAACTGTTGGTGTGTCGAATCGCCTCTATTCGGATTTGAAATTCCACACTAATGATCGCCGGGCCAAGTTCATCGCCTGCCACTCTAAAGGACTCGCCGAACCGCCCGATCGTAATTTTTCCTATGTTTTGACTACCGGAAGACTGTACGGCCATTGGCACACTATGTCTCGCACGGCCCGCATTGAAAAAATCATGAAAATGCACCCTAAGCCTTTTCTAGAGGTTCATCCTCGTGATGCAAAAGCCTTGTCTGTTCAGGAAGGGGATTGGGTCGAAGTCCGATCGCGTCGTGGATTTGTGCGGCTTCCGGTGGTCGTAACGAAGGGAATCTCACCTGGAACGGTCTTTATGCCAATGCATTGGGGTGCGCTGTGGGCGGAGAATGCTGAGGCGAATATGTTGACCCATCCGATCGCCTGTCCAGTGTCTAAGCAGCCTGAACTTAAAGCCTGTGCTGTCAGCTTAGTTCCTGTTTCTGGGACTGCTGCTTTGGCTAAAGAACTGAGTTGGACCAGTGGGTTACTCGAAAAACTCTTTCAACGGACTCCCGTGTAGTGATAGTGCGATCGGGTTTTGGGGAGGTTGAAGAGCGATCGTCTACTTATTTGGTATTTACGTGGATAAGTTATCGGTCTAAGATCTGCGATCGGGTTACGTATGCGGGAATTTCCCGTCTACATACTTGTTAAACTACGCTTTAGGTACGGGAATAATGGGAGCAAGTTAAATTAAATTTGCGTACAAGCTCTAATGGATTACCTTCAATTGCACGGTATAGAATACCTATACCATATGACACACATAGATAATCTTGCGTCTATCGTTGATAACGGTTTACTCTCTCAGAATGAAGCGCATAGGCAGGGATTAATAGAATCCGATATTTCAGATCCTAAAGTTCAAAATATTAGAGCACGCACCGTAGACTCTCTATACAAGAGGTCATTGCATGAATACGTGCCACTGTATTTCGCGCCAACGAACCCGATGCTCTATAAAAGAAGAGAAATGCAGGAAGACATCATTATTCTAGGACTTGATCCTCAACTTCTCTCCGAGACTAACATTATATTTACCAATGGAAATGCTGCGGCAAGTGGAACTATTTTTTATAGAGACATTCATATGCTTGCTCAATTGCCGTGGGATTCAATTAGAGCAAGGAGTTGGATAGATATCGAGGACGGTAAGCGAATAAAGTGTGCTGAGGTACTTGTCTACCCAAAAATTGAGCCAAACCGGATTAAGATAGTATTCTGTTACTCTCAAAAACATCGTGAAACAATCATTGCAGCTAAGCAGAGAACCTCTATCATAGGGAAAGTAAACCGAGATTTATATTTCTAGTGCCCATGCTTCGTTACACTGACACCACCGTTTTTAATGTCGGCGCTCAGACGATCGTCAACGCAGTCAACTGTGTCGGCGTTATGGGTGCTGGGCTTGCCTTAGAGTTCCAATTACGATTTCCTGAAATGGAAAAGGATTACGTGCAGCGCTGCAACCAGAAAAAGGTAACAGTTGGCAGACCTTATCTTTACAAGGACTACAGTGATCCTTTTATTTTAAATTTTCCAACTAAAAACCACTGGAAATATCCTTCAAAAATCGAATGGATAGAGCAAGGCTTAGAATACTTTTCTGCTAATTACCAAAGAGGAGGTATCACTTCTATTGCGTTTCCAAAGTTGGGATGCAGTAATGGGGGACTTGAGTGGGAGATTATATCTCCACTTATGAAAAAGTATTTGCAGAATCTTGATATCGATATATTTATCTGCGAGGACACGGAGAAAGAAGCTTCAGGTGAAGAGGCTGATATGGTTCGTATGCTCAACAATATTGATGAGCTTCCTTGGTCTGAGAAACTCGGTATTCGAGCAGACATCAAACGAAAAATTATTTCTGCAATCCCTATTAATAGATTTAGGGATTTGAGGAGAGTTCAGGGAATTGGTAAGCAAACGTACAACGATGTATTTACCTCCTTATACTCATTAACCCACTGTGGCGATAATGTAGATTCTACTCAAAAGCTTGAAGTTGCAAATCTCAACTTGTTTGAAGAGCTTGATAGTTCTTACACTCAGCCTACCGAGCCAGTGACAAACTGCTATCAAGAAACTGAATTAGAAGATATCTCTCAAAAAGTTGAATTAGAAGATATAGGAAAATTCTCTAATGAGCTGAACTCAAAAGTAGAAGACCTTTCTGACATTAGAAAATCCGAAGGTAAGATTGATAACTTTCCAGCATCGTATGATGCTTTTCATATAATGCTGCCCCATATTGAAAAGGAACTAAGTGTTGGACAAACGAAAGATGAGATTGCTAATAGATTTGACCTGCCTAAAAAGTTGGTTAGTAACTGGCTAGAAAAAGCAGAAAATCTTGGAAGAATTAGGAAGCTTTCACGCCGTCCTGTGAAGTATATTGTGGCATCTTCTATCCCAACTGAACAGTTAGAGTGCAGCTTCATCGTGTGATATTTTAGTACGTTATCGCACGGCCTAACAATGCAGTAGATCTGACCGAGAGCATATTCTAGTCCTACCATTACCGATCAGCAGAATCGTTAGACCGATCGGAAATTCTAAAGATTGAATCGATCGCGAGAAC
Organism: Synechococcales cyanobacterium; assembly: GCA_043739065.1. Classification (GTDB taxonomy): domain Bacteria; phylum Cyanobacteriota; class Cyanobacteriia; order Leptolyngbyales; family Leptolyngbyaceae; genus JAAFJU01. Next base: position 42,223 of record JAYUEU010000192.1, read on the forward strand.
TTAAAATCTTCAAAATTACAATGGCCAGGAATTTTCTTTTAGTTCTAGGCTGTTTTTGATTTTTGTAGCCATACTGCCTAGAATTTCTTCCCAATTCTGTATCTGATTTGACAAAACCTACGAAAATTTAATTTATTTAGAATAAATGCGATCGAATCTAGAAATCAATTAATAATTAAAACTGTTTATTACGATACAGAAAATACATGATTGACTTCAATTGATAATTTAAAAACTAAAAAATTTACTATTTTTACTGCTTATCGGTGTGTCTTAAAACGGCTACTCAAAGTCACTTATTTCTTATACTTTCTTCTGCACTTCTTTCTGGTAAAGGTTTTCAATTTTTTTTGTTAGCTTCCTACTAAAAAGTTACAAGGTATACAAATTGCAATATATGGATTAGTAGAATTTAAAAAAAGCATTCAATGTTGCTTTTTGTACTTTTACATACAAAATAAAGTCTTCAATTAAATTAACTTCTCACTATTGAAACTGTTAGTTACTCCCCAGAGTGCAGGCTCTTCGCTAGCTAATTCTCAATTCATACTCATCGATCGGATATACGGACTCATGGCTAATTTTTCAAGACGAAAATTTCTTCTAACAGTCGGTGCAACGGCAGCCGGAACAATGTTGGCCAATGGCTGTAGTTCCGGCACCAGCTCCAATACAAGCTCTGTCCCAGCCGTCAACAGTGGTACAGCCGACAGCCCCGAAACGGATAAAGTCACTCTGGGCTTCATCGCACTGACTGATTGTGCACCCTTAGTTATTGCTAAGGAAAAAGGTATTTTCGCGAAGTATGGACTAAAAGGCGCTGAAGTTAAGAAACAGACATCTTGGGCCAATACCCGTGACAATATAGAACTCGGCGGAGATAAAGGCGGTTTAGATGGCGCGCACATCTTGACTCCCATGTCCTATATGTTGACCTCCGGCAAGATCACCAAGGGAAACGTCAAAATTCCCATGTATATCTTGGCCCGTTTGAATCTGAATGGTCAAGGCATCTCTATTTCTAATGAATATGCGGATCAGAAATTTGAGGTTAAGGCCGACAAGCTCAAAGCGAAGGTCGAGGCAATCAAGGCGGCGGGTAAAAAATTCCAATGCGCCGTGACTTTCCCCGGTGGAACTCACGACCTCTGGATGCGCTACTGGCTTGCAGCCAATGGTGTTAACCCTGATGAAGATGTAGATATTAAGGTCATTCCACCCGCCCAAATGGTGGCCAACATGGAAACCAAATCCATGGATTCATTCTGCGTAGGTGAACCTTGGAATCAGCGTCTCGTCACTAAGAAACTGGGTTACAACGCCCTTACGACAGGCGAACTCTGGAAAGATCACCCCGAAAAATCCTTCACCGTCCGCAAAGACTGGGCTGACAAGAATCCCAAGGCTGCAAAAGCGCTCCTCATGGCGATCCTAGAAGCTCAAATGTGGTGCGATAAGGACGAAAATAAGGCCGAGATGTGTAAGCTGACGGAGTCCGATCAATATATCAAAGCACCATCCTCTGACATTTTGGCTCGGATGCAAGGGGACTTTGATTTCGGGGATGGCCGCAAGCTTGAAAAATCGCCGCTCTTGATGAAGTTCTGGCGTGACAATGCATCGTTCCCCTATAAGAGCCACGACCAATGGTTCGTCACGGAAAATGTACGTTGGGGGATGTTCACAGAAGCCGATCTTGCAATGGTTGATACCGTCAATCGATCGGACCTCTGGCGTGAAGCAGCTAAAGCTCTCAAAATTCCTGATGCTCAGATTCCAAAAGAAGATTCTCGCGGTAAGGAAACGTTCTTTGATGGCGTGACCTTTGATCCAGCCGATCCAAAAGCATATTTAGCTAGCTTGAAAATCAAAAAAGCATAGTCGATCTATCTAAATCTCCCTTGGTAAGGGGCCTAAGAGACTGTTGTAATACGTTGAATTTATGCCAAATATTCGTTCTATCCGGTCTCCCATTACCAAGGGGACTAGGGGATCTCTTACTTCTTAACCTTTAAAGGCAATCCCACCATGGTAACCGCTTCTGTCCGTCCCGCAAACCCGATCGTTGAAAAGATTATCGAGACGTTTCAAAGTTTAATTGCACCTATTGTTTGTAGTTCCGCAACACTTTTGGTTTGGCAATTGCTATGTTCGAGCGCTGATTCAAAAATGCCAGGACCAATTAAAGTCATTAGTCAAACCATTGGAACCATTACGGGTGGGTTTTCGGAAACAGGTATTTGGATGCAGCTTCTAAATAGCCTGACCCGAGTTGGGATTGGATACGTTGGAGCCTCAATTTTGGGGATTGCTATTGGAGTTACGATCGGAGTTAACAAATTTTTGCGAGAGGGCTTTGATCCACTCATTCAAATTCTAAGAACTGTGCCGCCATTGGCTTGGTTGCCGATTTCTACCATTCTATTTTTGCAAACATCAAAACCTGCTGAAAATGCTGGAATATTCCTGATTTTTATCACTGCAATTTGGCCCATCATCATTAATACCGCCGTCGGAGTTCAGCAAATCCCAAAAGATTATACTAACGTCGCGAAAGTCCTGAAACTATCCGGTAAAGACTTTCTATTTAGTATTCTGATCCCCTCAACAGTTCCCTATATTTTCACCGGATTACGAATTGGAGTCGGCTTAGCATGGCTCGCGATCGTGGCGGCTGAAATGCTTTCTACAGGTGCTGGCGGAATTGGTGCCTATATTTGGAATGAATACACATCCATGCTTGATGACAGCATTAGCAAAATTGTATTAGCGGTATTTAGTGTCGGTTTAGTCGGCTTAGTTCTCGATCGGATTGTCGGTTGGTTAGGGTCTTTAGTGGTTGCAGAATAGGCTCATATCTTGAATCTTCAATAGGCTTGTTCAATAGCGAGGAACTGCATTTCCCCGCATCCCTAGCAAATGTTATTCACACCCTGGACATTACCTCTATGACAATCCTTGTAGACATCGATCACATTGACAAAATCTATCCCCTTAAGAATGGCGGCGAATATGTCGCATTGCGAAATGTGGATCTTAAAATCAATCAAGGTGAGTTTGTTTCCTTAATTGGTCATTCTGGTTGTGGGAAGTCCACATTACTGAATATTATTGCGGGATTTGAACAAGCTAGCATTGGCGGAGTCGTTCTTTCTGGCAAACAAATAACCGCTCCCGGTCCCGATCGGATGATGGTGTTCCAAAATTATTCATTGCTCCCGTGGCTCACCGTTCGTCAGAACATTGCCCTAGCAGTGGATAAAGTGATGACAGAACTGTCCGCTGACGATCGTAAACAAATCATCGAACAACACATTGATCTAGTCGGACTTCGGGCCGCTGCTGACAAACGCCCTAGTCAACTCTCTGGTGGGATGAAGCAACGGACGGCGATCGCTCGTGCCCTGGCGATTCGGCCTAAGGTGTTGCTGCTTGATGAACCCTTTGGGGCGCTGGATGCCTTGACCCGTGGCAATTTGCAAGAACAATTGATGGCCATTTGCCAAGAATATAAAACTACCTGTGTCATGGTGACGCACGATGTCGATGAAGCCTTGTTGCTGGGCGATCGGGTCGTCATGTTGACCAACGGACCCGAAGCCCACATTGGCCAAATCCTCAAAGTCGAATTCGCACGTCCCCGGAAGCGAATGGAGGTCGTCAATGACCCTAAATATTACGTGAACCGAGCTGAAATCATTAGCTTTCTCAACCAACAAAAACGCGATAAACGTCGTAAACGTAAGGTTGAAGTCGAGAAAATGATTACCCCCGCGATCGCCGCCGTTGGGGCCTTAGAAAAATCAGTCGTCACCCTAGGCTACGTGCCCACGACCGATGCTGCCCCGCTGATTGTGGCAAAAGAAAAAGGATTTTTTACAAAACATGGTCTAACGCAAGTCAAACTCATCGCCGATTCAAGCTGGCAGGCTATTGCCGACGGTCTTGCAAATCAACGTCTCGACTGCGCTCAGCTTTT
>JAYUEU010000193.1:0-3931 GCA_043739065.1 Synechococcales cyanobacterium
TGAATTACTCTATCGGTTTGAATTTCCCGAACGTCCCGGCGCAATGATTTTGTTCCTTCAATCGATGAGTCCAAATTGGAATATTAGTTTGTTCCATTATCGAAATCATGGGGCAGATTATGGCCGTATTCTCGTGGGAATGCAGGTGCCACCGCAGGAGATGAGCCAATGGCAGGCATTCCTCGATACATTGGGCTATCAATGGTGGGAAGAGACTCACAATCCAGCCTATGCATTATTTTTAAAATAGTTTTTGGGAGAACGCTAGGGCAACTTTGACAACAGCTTTAAAAGACTCCGACTCCGATCGGTCAACAATGTTTTGCGGTACATATCTGCTGCTTTACGAATGCTGTCGGCTTGGGTTGGATAGGGATGAATGACAGCGGCAAGTTTACCCAAACCAATTTTGTTCACTATTGCCGTTGTGATTTCGCTAATCATTTCACCTGCATGATTTGCCACAATGGTCGCCCCAAGAATTTCGTCACTTCCCTCACGGAGTAGAACTTTGACAAATCCATTTTCCTCACCATCGGTAATGGCACGATCGACCGCATTCATTGGGATTGTAATTGTCGTGGTCGGAACTTTTGCTTGATTTGCATATAGTCCAACGTGAGCAATTTCTGGCTGAGTATAGGTCACCCAAGGCATTACTAAATTACTTAGCTTCGATTTATTTAATCCAAAGGGTGAAAAGAATGCGTTTTTAATCACAATTCGGGCTGCAAAATCTGCCGCATGGGTAAACTTCCAATTCATACAGATGTCGCCCGCTGCGAAAATATGAGGCTGACTGGTTTGAAGATAGTCATTCACAAGAACGCCTTTATGACTATCAAACTCAATTCCGATCGCCTCTAAATTCAAGTTCTCAATATTTGGCTGTCGTCCCGCTCCAATCAAGATTTCATCGACTATGATTTCGGTGGTTTGATCATTGGGTAATTGAATGGTTAAAAGTTTACCCCGATCGCTAACTCTGACACTCTGGCATTGAGCATTGGTTAAAATGTTCACACCATCTTGTTTCAATTGAGTTTCTACAATATCAGCAGCATCTGGCTCTTCTTTATCGAGCAATTGAGCATTCTTATGAATTAACGTCACCTCAGAACCCAATCGCTGAAATGCCTGCGCTAATTCACATCCGATCGGACCACCGCCAATCACCGCCAATCGTTTTGGACGTTCAGTTAATGAAAAGACTGATTCATTAGTCAAAAATCCGGCTTCATTCAACCCGGTGACATCAGGATATCTTGCCCGTGTGCCTGTAGCAATTACCGCTTTTTTAAATTTGAGCGATGCGCCTGCAACCGTGATGTGATGGGTATCTTCAAACTGCGCTGTCCCAAAAAATACATCAATTCCGAGATCCCGAAATCGCTGTGCTGAATCATTATGACTAATTTCCGATCGAACCTTTCGCATTCGTTCCATGACCGCTGCAAAATCTACCGATAGGCCCTCTGCCGTCACTCCTAGGCTTGCTCCATTCTGTATTTCACCCACAACCCGAGAGGATCGAATCAAACACTTTGACGGCACGCAACCCACATTCAAACAATCACCGCCCATAGATTGTTTTTCAATCAACGCAATCTTTAATCCAATCCCAAGTCCCGCACTACCAGCAGCCACGACCAAACCAGCGGTCCCGGCTCCAATGACGACCAAATCATACTCAGATTGAGGCGTAGGATTGATCCAATCATTCGGATGAACGTGGTTGAGCAATTGTCGATCGTATTTATCTACAGAGTTCATATCTACAGAGTTCATAGTGTTATTCCTCAATAGTCTGGTTAAGTGCTTTTTGGGCAATGCGTGTGATGTAGATAGTCACGCCGATCGTAACAATAAAACCAATGATTTTGGCGATCCACTGCAATCGTGCTGTTTCAGGAGTTACAAGGCTATTCTTCGTCCCAATCAATGCAATATTGCCAATTAATGACCCTAGGTAAACATACAAAACCGTCCCCGGAATCATGCCGATCGAACCGAGTACATACTCCTTCAGCGAAACCTGCGTAATTCCAAAGGCATAGTTCAATATATTAAAGGGAAACAAGGGTGAAAGTCGGGTCAGCAATACAATTTTGAATCCATTTTTCGCCACTGCTGCATCGATCGCCCCAAACTTTGGATAGCCCGCCATCTTCTCTGCCACCCAATCTCGGGCAAGATTTCGACCAATCCAAAATGCGATCGTAGCCCCTAAGGTTGCCGCAATAAATACATACACTGTTCCAAAGCCCAAGCCAAACAGAACGCCCCCGCCCAAGGTCAGAATCAATCCCGGCACCAACAAAACCGTTGCCAAGTTGTAAATCAAAATGAATCCGATCGGTGCGATCGGTCCCAAACCTTGAACCCAACTTAGCAAATCTCTCAGGATCTCTTGTAGCATTGAATGCTCCAACAAGTGAAAAAATAACAAAACCCGATTCCCTAAAAGGACGAAAACAACATTCACGCCTCTAGAAAATCGGGTTCTAACTATAATCTAGTATCGCTTATTCTTCAATTCCGAAGACTTCATCAAATACTTTACCAACTTTACTTCCTGTATCGATCGAAGACATTGGGTCTTTACGCAAACGATGACGTAGACACAAGGTAACAATGCGACGAATATCACTCACTGTTACTTCAGTCCGATTCTCGTAGGCTGCAAGCGCCTTTGCTGCACGGTTGGTTACAATATCGCCGCGCAATCCGTCTACATCTAATTCAGAACAGACTTGAGAGATTTTGACTCGCAAATCATGGTCAATTTTAATGCCCTTCAAACGCTCTTGAGCTTGAACGATTTTTTCTTGTAAACCATCTTGTTGAGGCTGGAATTCAACTAAAAATGTCGCAGAATTGGCATCAAATTCAGTCCGTTGTTCAACAATTTGGACGCGCAATTCTGGATCTTTCACTGTACGAATTTCAGCGTGCATTCCAAACCGATCGAGTAATTGAGGCCGCAATTCACCTTCTTCTGGATTCCCCGATCCAACCAATACAAACCGCGCCGGGTGACGAATGGAAATGCCTTCACGCTCTACGGTGTTCCAGCCAGATGCCGCAGAATCGAGTAATACATCGACTAAATGATCGTCTAGAAGATTGACTTCATCCACATACAAAATGCCTCGATTTGCTTTTGCTAACAAGCCAGGTTCAAAGGCTTTAATCCCTTCAGAAAGCGCTTTTTCAATATCAATCGTGCCGCAAACTCGATCTTCAGTCGCACCCAAGGGCAAGTCCACCATTTGAACTTTCTTCTTGGCGATCGTCACCGTATTTCCCTGTTCAATAAACGCGCGCACTTCATCACCCATAATTTCAGGGTCTGTCGGGTGGCTATTAAACGGGTCATCCGCCACAACATCAATTTCAGGCAGTAGGTCAGCCAATGCACGAATGGTTGTCGATTTGCCCGTACCGCGATCGCCCATAATCATCACCCCCCCGATTTTGGGATCAATGATATTGAGGATGAGGGCAAGTTTCATTTCCTCCTGACCGACAATGGCCGTAAATGGAAATACCGCACGGCGGCGCAGTTGGGTTGGAGCATCAGGAGTCATTACCACAGGATTTTCTCTTGTCTTAACTTAGGGTTGGATTGGTCGGTTGAACTAGACGGGCCGAGGGACTTGGGCAATTTAGGTGAATCTCTTAAGCATTCAGCTTTTCCGCAACCAATTGATTGGTTAATTTAGGATCTGCTTTCCCGCCCGTTTTTTTCAGCACTTGTCCCACAAAGAATCCGAGCATTTTGGTTTTGCCGCTCTTATATTGTTCAAGTTCATTCGGGAACGCCACTATTACTTCATCGATCGCAGCCGAAATCACCGCTGGATCTGAAATTTGTAGCAACCCTTTCTTGGCTACGATCGCCTTAGGAGATCCGCCATTTTCTAGCAGC
>JAYUEU010000194.1:0-11464 GCA_043739065.1 Synechococcales cyanobacterium
GTAGATCGAACCGACTACAATAGTTCCCGGTTCAAGTGAGTGCCCCATCAACTCAACAGACGATCTAACAATCCGTGGAAAAGTCAACATTCCCACAGGGTAAATCCGTAGCGTTTCAGAACAGACTGCATTCAGATATGGGAGGCGCAAAAGAGCATTGGGATCGAGGGGGACACCCATTCCCTCAAGCTCTTGCAATAATTTCTGGCGAACGCTAGGAAACTTGTGAATCCAATACAATGCCCAAGTTAGAGCAGTGGCTGTTGTTTCATGACCAGCAAATAAAAGCGTCATCAACTCGTCGCGCAACTCCACATCTGTCATGGGCTCACCTGCTTCATCGTGGGCAGACATGAGCAAGGTGAGGATATCGTTACGAGAATCATCAGGCTGTGTTCGCCGCTCTGAAATCTCCTCGTAGATAATCTTGTCTATTTGTTGTCGTTTACGGACAAAATTTCCCCACGGACTCAGTGGCCCTAAATCCTGACGGAGGCTTGGAAAATAGAGGAGACTGACGCTCCAGGGGTTACTCATTTGATCGAGCAGGGTTCCCAGAAGGTTCTCTAGTTGCTGATAGCGGAGTCCCTCGGCTAAACCAAATATAGCTCCCAGGATCACTCGCATGGAAATAGTTTGCATGGATTGCCGAACGGAAAAGGATTTACCAACAGTCCATTCGCGTATTACATCATCAGTAATGTCGCCAATGAGTTGTCCATAAGAACGCATCCGTTCGCCATGAAACGGGGGCATCATCAGATGACGCATTCTCACATGACGATCGCCACTTAACGTAATTACAGATTGCGTTCCCAGAAATGGTTCAAATAGACCGTTTATCTCACCAGGAGCATCAAATATCTTGGAATCATCGCTAGTCAAAATGGTTTGCAGGGCTTCAGGATGACTACAGAAGACGACAGGAGCAAATTTCTCACCCAGCTTTACCGTGAAGCAGTCGCCATAATCATGAGTATACCTACGCATAAGTGAAAATGGCTTAGTAATCCAGTACAACATCTGCCAAATTGCCGGAGTTTTTGGTCCATTGGGGAGTGACATAAGAGTTACCTAATTACAGATTTGCTTTCTTCATGACGAAAAAGCGGATGTTTCAAAATGTGACTAGATGAGTCTAACAAGTACACAAACTGAAATTTTCTGTATAAGTACCCTGATTTGGAATCTTAAGAGGGTGTTTGAAAAGTCAAAGGTTGTGACATTTGAGACTCGATCCCGCTAGCCCCTTAAAAAATGGGAACTAGAATTTAACTCTTAGTCCCCACTTAAAAGAGGGATTTGGGACGATCGAGTCTTTTGATACTAACGGAAAACCTTTTTAAACGCCCTCTTAGATTTAAACGCCCTCTTAGACAGACTCTTTCTGCCTAACTTCAGTTTTCAGGATCTTAGACCAATTGCTTATCCGCACAGCTGCCAAAATTGAGCTCTTAGATTGATTAATTCAGTGTATTTCATGAGAAGGGATTTCGCCAGTTTACTTAAAAGATCCCGAAGCCAGGAATTCACAGAATTCAACTAGCTAAAAATCTAGACGATTGCTCTTCTATTTCCCCCAAACTCAATGACAGAAGGTTAGTCGTAGATCATCGAACTCAAATAAAGATTAATCGACCATTAACGCAATTTATTCTCGATCGCATAGCCCACGAGTTCGGCGCGGTTATTGGTATCAGTTTTACGAAATAAACTAGTGACATGTTTTTCTACAGTTCTCGGACTCAGGTGAAGTTTCATACCAATTTGCGGATTTGATAATCCCTGACTGAGCAATGAAACGACTTCTCGTTCCCGAGATGTTAACTCCAAGACCTCGCCAGACACTTTAGGAAATTGTGCCAAACTCAAAGGACTGACGATCGTATTTGATGATGTGGGCGACTGCGTGGGTGACTGTCGCCAATCCGTAACAATCTGGGCCCGATCGAGCAAATTTCGGACGATCGCACCCAATTCATCAAGTTCAAATGGCTTTGCTAAATAACTATCGCAGCCCGCTTGGTACCCCAAAATCCGATCGGCAGTATCGTTCCGGTCTGTCAAAAACACTACAGGCAACAATCGGGTCATCGGCTCAAGACGGACCTGCCGCACCAATTCATATCCCGACATCTCTGGCATCGAAATATCCAATACCAGCAAATGAGGATGAATTCGATTAATCGCATCCAACGCCAATCGACCATTCGCAGCGGTCGTTACAGCATACCCGAGGGCTTCTAAATAGTCCCCCACCGCCACCCGAATTCCTAAATCATCATCCGCAACCAATAGTGTCAACGCCATAGAAACTGTGCCTCCCAAATAACGTGACGGACAAAGGTTCCTTCTTTAGCATAAATCCTAGTTAGGAAACGATCGGCACTTTTTTCGGGAGAAAACCTTAAGCATTTTCAATTAACCATCCATTAAGCTGCTTCTAATCCCAACAATTGACGAGCATGATGGAGATCGTAGGGAAATGGGCAAGGCAGGGGAACATAGTCGCGTTCCAATGGTGCACCATGACGAATCACGGCATTCACTAATGTACAAGGCTGCTCTGTTAAATTAATTGCACCATGGAGAACTCCCGGTGGAATTTCTGCCACAACGGGCGATTCTTCACTCAGCAATGTGTACTCATAACACCGATCGCGTAGCACCACCAACACCAACGCTCCCCGCACCACCAAAATTTGATCTGTCTGGTTGCGATGAACAAACAGATCGTCAATGGTATTCCCTGGCACCGTCACCAGCATGGTTTCATGGCTCATCTGCGGAGTATAAAATTCAGCCATACCGCCTTTTACTGACTGAAGCGGACGAAGTTCAATCTGCTTTGCAAGTCCCATAATGCTTAGTTAAATCCTATGTTGAGGTGGATTTCAGTAGAAATAGGGCAAGGTCTCAGACTTAGATGCCGTGCTTCAACATAGACTAATGCACAATTTGTAACTGTATTCACCAGTACTAAACATTTTTTAAAGATTCTACGAAAGTAGTACATATTTTCTAGCTTGAACTATAATAGTAATTATGTACTATTATAGCAGATAGTATGACTACAGTCAAAACGCGAAGCCCAACAGCAAAGCGTACGACCTTAATTATCAAGCTGACATCTGACATTATTTTGGCATCATTAGGGAGGACTCAACTTATGGCGACCCAGCTCCTATCCCGAGAAGACGCGATTTACACACCGGATTCTGATCTGCCGATCGAACTCCAGCTCGTTAGTCCCAGTATCCGCAAAGCTAGCGCTCGTAATGGCATTTTGTCGCAACTTCAGATTTGTCGTGAGTCCTTGATAGCGCTTCACTCTCAATCGCAAGAACTTCATCAACGGATGGCAGACTTAAGGGCGATCGCTGAGCAAATGGAGGAGCTTCAGCCGTCAGGGATTACTGAGTTTGTTCAGGGATCTGAAATGGTTAAATAAATCGCCTCCCCAGTCATTGCCTCCCAAAAACGATCGGCTTCTGCCCCGTCTCAGGATTCCAACAACTATTGAGGTGGAGAATCCCTCGTAACTGCTGCGATCGCCTTTGCAAATTCACCTTAATTCAGAGACTAATTATTCAATGTTTTATCAACTATTTTTATCAACTATTTCAATGTCATGGATGCTTCAAAAGCAGGCCGATCGCGTAGACGCTGAAGATAAGCTGAGACGTTTGGGTAGGGGCTGTAATCAAAGTCTTTTATCATCATCAAAACGTAGTTCAGAACAGCACCAACTGCAATATCTGCCGCTGTCAACCGATCGTCAACTAAATAGGACTGCGTCGCAAAAATGTTATCTAATTTACCCAGTAAACGAGGTGTTTCTTTTTCACTATTTTGAGGAGAAAAGAGTCCATCACCCAAGGTCGAATTTCCAAATAAAATCCATTGGTTGACGATCGCTTGTTTTTCAGGTGTATCAAGGGATTTGTCATATTTTTGGGCAAGATAAATCAAGATTGCGCCCGATTCCCACAACACGAAATCACCATCAACGATCGCAGGCACTTTTCCAAATGGATGAATAGAGCGATATTCTGGCTGAAGATTTACATGTGCTTGCAAATCAACCAAAACAAATTCGTAGGGAATTTGCATTTCTTCCAGATACCATTTAACGATCGCCGCTCGACTGAATACACCACCATATAGCTTAATCATAAATCTCCTTAAAATTTCTAGGTTATTCTCAAATCATATTACAGCGATTCTTCTCCATTTGCTCTTTAATTAAAATAACTAGATTAGAGCAGAAACGTAATCAACGATGTCTCTGAAGCTGCATCTAGCCAAATCAAACTATGTATTTTAATTGTTGTGGGGTATCGCTTGAAAAGATCCATCATGTTCTAGACTGAGAATGTATATGCATTAAAATATAAATCTAGCAATCTATTAACTGTCTAAATACTTATGCTGACGGTAAACTCATGTTCTAAATAATCGATCGATAATTGTTCACCCTAATTCAAGGGACAAATTCTTTTAATCATGGATCTACTTACCCAACTTCGTCAGGACTACGATCGTTTCCCCGCTGACCAAACCTATAGTCTCTACGCCGAAGATGTGTTTTTCAAAGACCCAATGAACCAATTCCAGGGGGTGAAAAAGTATCAGGATATGATCGGCTTTATTTCGCGTTTTTTCAAATCCCCCAAACTTGACCTCCACAACATTCAACAAACCGATCGGCAAATCCGTACGGACTGGACGCTCAGTTGGACCACACCCTTGCCTTGGCAGCCCCGCATCGCTATTTCCGGCTGGAGCGAACTCAAAGTCGATGACGCGGGATTAATCTGTGAACATATCGACTACTGGAACTGCGATCGGTGGAATGTGATTCAGCAACACTTCTCAAAAAAGCAAGAACCCGTATAGAGATATGTCACAATGAGAACAGTTACAAAATGTAAACATTTCAACGTCTAAAGGGTTTCGGCACATGCGTGTAATTTTGATGACAGGAAAAGGTGGCGTGGGGAAAACCTCCGTGGCCGCTGCAACGGGTCTTCGCTGTGCCGAATTGGGCTACAAAACCCTAGTGCTTAGTACAGATCCTGCCCATTCCCTCGCCGACAGTTTTGATATTGAACTCGGCCATGAACCTAAGGAAGTTCGTCCTAATCTTTGGGGTGCAGAACTCGATGCGTTGATGGAGTTGGAAGGTAACTGGGGCGCAGTAAAACGATATATTACTCAAGTTCTTCAAGCCCGTGGTCTCGATGGTGTTCAGGCAGAAGAACTGGCGATTTTGCCAGGGATGGATGAAATCTTTGGGCTAGTGCGGATGAAGCGACACTACGATGAAGGGGTTTACGATGTGTTGATTATTGACTCCGCGCCCACGGGGACTGCACTCCGGCTGTTGAGCTTGCCGGAAGTGGGGGGCTGGTATATGCGAAAGTTTTATAAGCCGTTCCAGGGAATTTCCATGGCGCTTCGTCCGTTGGTGGAGCCGATTTTTAAGCCGATCGCAGGCTTCTCTCTGCCGAATAAAGAAGTGATGGATGCACCCTACGAGTTTTATGAACAAATTGAAGCATTGGAAAAGGTTCTGACGGATCCAACCAAAACCTCTGTGCGGTTGGTGATGAATCCTGAAAAAATGGTTCTTAAAGAATCCTTGCGCGCCCATGCCTATTTGAGTTTGTACAATGTCGCGACTGATATGGTCGTGGCCAATCGGATTATTCCGGATAGCGTTCAGGATCCGTTCTTCCAACGTTGGAAGGATAGTCAGCAGAAATATCGTCAAGAAATTCACGACGACTTTCATCCGTTGCCCATCAAGGAAGTACCGCTATATTCCGAGGAAATGTGTGGGCTTGAGGCACTCGATCGGTTGAAGGAGACGCTCTTTCACGGAACTGAAGACCCAACTCAGGTTTACTACAAAGAAACGACATTGCGCGTGGTTCAGCAAGACAATGGCTATAGTTTAGAACTCTATCTTCCCGGCATTGAGAAAAACCAAGTTGAATTGACCAAAACAGGCGATGAACTGAATGTTCGGATTGGCAATCATCGACGAAATTTGGTGCTTCCTCAGTCTCTAGCTGCCCTTCAGCCGTCTGGGGCAAAAATGGAAGAAGATTATTTGAAGATTCGGTTTTCTTAATATTGCAACACTTCTCTTAAGTAAAAAAGCAGGACGATCGCCCTGCTTTTTTACTTGAAAATTACTGAATTCAATTCGTAACCCTAATTCCTGATCCTAAGCATCGAACTGATTCGATCGGCGGTACTGCATGTAGGCCGCAAAAAACAGACCAGCCATGGTAATAGGAATTAATCCAACAACGATACCCAACAAAATCGGTTCAACCATTTCCTTTTGCTCCTCATGCGCTACATGTGAAGGTAGCGATACAAATGTTTTATATGTTGCATTATCTTAATCGTTTTTGAGGCCCGATCGTCTTAGAGTGGCAAAAAAACTCATGGGAGCGCGTAAAAAAATCCATCAACCTGTTGAAATCAATGGCTTTAGCTCTAGCGCAGAAGGTCTAGAGTTTGTTACAGTTTGTATACTCAAGAAATAAACGATCGTTCGTTCTCGACCATTCAACTTTCTTAATAGCAAACTCCCAACTAAATTAAGTACGTTAATCCTTTGAACGACACTTTTTCTTTATTCCCACGCATCTTGTCCAAGGTCGTCTCCCTGACGGTCATGACGATGTTTTTTGGGACGATCGCTCTTTCACTGATGGGTATGTATGGGTTTTGGCCAGTTGATCCCTACATTGAGAAAGTATTTGCTTTGCCTGGAAACAGCGCACAAGGTCAGGCGATTTTTCATATGAACTGTGCCACTTGCCACGGGATATTTGCGGATGGTCTGGTTGGCCCAAGTCTAAAAGAGGTCAGTCATCGGAAATCTCAAGCTGCTCTGATTGAGCAAGTTATCAGCGGAAAGACTCCGCCCATGCCGCAGTTTCAGCCGAATCCTCAAGAGATGGCCGATTTGTTGAGCTACTTACAAAGCCTTTAGGCTATCAGACTCTTTAGTAATCAGCCTTAGTAATCAGCCCGTAGAATGCGATTATGGATATGGTCGTTCGCGACGATCGGGGCCTATTTTTTTACTTTTAACTAGTCTATGTATAGCAAGGATGATTTAAGCGTTCTGGATTTCGAGATAGAGCTGGATGATCCGCTCGATCGAATTGCTTCGCTGGAAGACGAGATCACAGCACCAAAACCTGACCCAGACGAGATGTTGGCGCTTTTATCATCAGAACGAGCGCAAGATCGGATGACGGGTGCTCGGGCTTTTTGTGAGATTGAAGATTCCCGTGCAATTCCCTATTTGATTGGGTTGCTGAATGACGAATGCGCGCTGGTGCGGGTGAGTGTGGTGTATGCCCTCGGTCGGAATACTAGTCCTGATGCTTTGGATCCTCTGCTGTTGCGCTATAAGGAAGATTGGAATGGCTATGTTCGCAAGGGGATTGTCTGGGCTTTGGGCAATCATCGCGATCGGCGTGTGATTCCGACGCTTGTTGATGCGATGCGTAAGGATATTTCGGCGGTGCGATTGTGGGCGGCGAGCGCGTTGGCTCAGTTGGCGACGCTGGGGTATGAGGCGACGATCGTAGCGATTCCACCGTTGATTGAAGGATTGCGCCGGGATGGAGTTGCGGCGGTGCGGAGTAATTGTGCTTGGGCGGTGGGCGAGTTGTGTCGTGAGTTGCCGTCAAATGTGATTTATGCGACGGCAGTAGATGCATTGATTGAGGCGTTTGCGGAAGATGAGGATTTGAGTGTGCGGGAAGATGCGAAGACGGCAATGCTGAAGCTAGGCGATACGCGAGGATTACAGGTTATTGAGGAATTGGAACTCGAAGGTTGGGGATTGTAGACTAGCTATAGGTTTACTGAATTTCGTGGGAGAGTGTGGAAATGCTTAGAAAAGCTTTGTTAACGGTTTCATTGGTGATGATTGCAGCATTGCCTAGTGTGGCGGCTGTTGAGAAGCGCTGTGGTTGGTTGGATAATCCCACTCCCGCGAATTGGTGGCTGACGGATGCAGATGGTCGGTGGATTATTGGGACTCAAGGCAGTTATCAGGCTCAAGGGATCGATAAGATTCCTGATTTTCAGCCGAGCCAATATGTGAAAACCAATGGTTATCATGGCTATACCTGTGCCTGTATGAATGTGACGACTAATAGTAATCTCAGCCGAATTCGTCGAATTTATAGTGTTAAGCCGTTGAATTTAAGCCAGTGCCGTCAAGATCCGAATTTGCCCGATCGGTAGAATGATTTGAAATTTTTGAAATTAGCGATCGCCCAAGTGCTAGTTAGACGATCGTGGCGAATTAGCTGTAAAAAATTGAAGAGTCTTCTACAGCTAAGGATCAACTAGGAAGTCAGTAAAGGGGTTCGATCGCCCTCAATTGTGTCCCCAGTCAGAAGTGCAACAGGCGGTTTAATCTCAAACTCTAGCCGTTCTGTATCGCCCACTTTGACGACAATAGTGTCCCCTTCCTTGCATTCACCTTTAAGGATCTGTTTTGCAATTAAAGTATCGAGTTCACGTTGAATAACGCGCTTCAGTGGACGTGCTCCGTAAACTGGATCGTAGCCTGCTTGTGCAATGAAATCGATCGCAGATTCTTCCATTTGTAAGGTCAATGATTTTGCTTTTAATCGTTGGGTTAAAGACTTCAGGCGAAGTTCAACAATGCCGCGAATTTCAGTTTGGCTGAGGGCATGGAAAATAATGGTTTCGTCAATCCGGTTGAGAAACTCTGGACGGAAACTCGATCGTAAGGTTTCGAGAACTCTCGATCGCATTTCTTCGTATTTACTTTCATCATCCACGACATCCAAAATATATTGCGATCCAAGATTGCTGGTCATAATGATAACGGTGTTCTTAAAGTCTACAGTGCGACCTTGGGAATCCGTCACTCGTCCATCATCAAGGATTTGCAGCAGGACATTGAATACATCGGGATGGGCCTTCTCAATTTCATCAAACAAAATCACTGCATAGGGTCGCCGTCGAATGGCTTCTGTGAGTTGTCCGCCCTCATCAAACCCAATATATCCGGGGGGCGCACCAATCAATCGCGATACGGAGTGTTTTTCCATATATTCAGACATGTCAATCCGCACCATAGATTCTTCGGTGTCAAACAAATAGCCTGCTAATGCTTTGGCAAGTTCTGTTTTGCCGACTCCTGTGGGACCGAGAAAGATGAATGATGCGATCGGACGGTTGGGGTCGCCGAGTCCAGCCCGCGATCGTAAAATTGAATCCGCAACGGCTTGTACAGCTTCGTCTTGACCGATAACCCGATCGTGCAATTCGTTTTCTAAATTTAGGAGTTTGTCCATCTCCGATGCAATTAGTTTAGTAATCGGAATTCCAGTCCATTTACTAATCACCTCAGCAATATCATCTTCAGTCACTTGATTGCGCAAGAGTGGTTTCATTGATGTTGGCTTATCCGTTAAATGCTGCTCAAAGGCATCTAATTTTTTCTGTAATACGGCTAAGGTGCCATATTTCAATTCTGCCGCAAGTGTGAAGTTGTAGTCCCGTTCCGCCTGTTGCAGGTCAATACTGACTTGCTCCATTTCTTCTTTAATTTTTTTCAGCCCTTCTAGACCATTTTTTTCCACTTCCCATTGAGCATTCAGTGAACTTTGTTCTTCTTTAAAGTTTGCAAGTTCTTTCTCTAGACGTTCTAACCGATTACGAGATCCTTTGTCCTCTTCTTTTCGCAGTGATAAACGCTCCATTTCCATTTGTAAAATCTTACGATCGATTTCATCTAGTTGTTGAGGTTTAGAAGTATTCTCCATTTTTAATTTTGCTGCTGATTCATCAATCAAATCAATAGCTTTATCCGGCAGAAATCGATCGCTGATATACCGATCGGAAAGAACGGCGGCGGCGACTAGTGCACTATCCGAAATGGTGACTCCCTCGTGGTGACTTTCATAGCGGCTTCTGAGGCCACGGAGAATCGAAATCGTATCTTCTACGGTGGGTTGATCGACAAAAACTTGTTGGAATCGTCGTTCTAAGGCTGCATCTTTTTCAATGTATTTACGGTATTCATTTAAAGTTGTTGCACCAATACAGCGCAATTCACCCCGTGCTAACATTGGTTTTAATAGATTACTGGCATCCATGGATCCTTGAGTAGCCCCAGCCCCGACCACGGTATGAATTTCATCAATAAATAGAATAATCTCTCCTTGAGCATCGGAGACTTCTTTGAGAACTGCTTTCAATCGCTCTTCAAATTCTCCACGATATTTTGCGCCTGCAATTAGTGCACCCATATCCAATGAGAACAACTTTCTGTCTTTCAGCGATTCTGGTACATCACCATTAATAATTCGCTGGGCTAGTCCTTCAGCGATCGCAGTTTTCCCCACACCTGGTTCACCAATAAGTATCGGATTATTCTTAGTCCGACGTGACAAGATTTGAATAACACGACGGATCTCATCATCTCTTCCGATAACTGGATCAAGTATCTTATCCTTGGCATATTGGGTCAGATCACGACCATATTTTTCAAGAACTTCGTATTTGTTTTCGGGAGTTTGGTCGGTCACTTTTTGATTGCCTCGGATTTGATCGATCGTGGTTTTAAGTTTAGCTTCAGTGAGATTGGATTCAGACAGTAGGGTTTTACCAAATCTGCCGTCTTGTGCGTAACCCAATAAAATATGTTCAACGGAGATGTAGGCGTCGTCGTAGTCTTTGCGGAATTTCTCGGCTCGATCGAGTAAGCTATCTGCCGATCGTCCGAAATAGATGTTAGAACTATCGCCGGAGACTTTGGGTTGTTTAGCGATGAAGGCTGCGGTCCGATCGCGCCATTGGGAGACGGGAATATTGAGTTTTCCAAGAACATTTCCAACGAGTCCATCTTGGTCTAGGAGGGCGCTGAGGAGATGCTCGGATTCGATTTGTTGTTGTTGGGCAGCTTTGGCAATATCAGGAGTGCGGGCGATCGCCTCCCAGGCTTTTTCGGTGAATTGGTCAGGGCTGTTGGGTTGCATGATGACGATCTCCCTACTTCTATCGGTCTCCATAGTATTGTAAAGAATCACGGACATTTGCAGCGATCGGAGGACCGAAACGTGACTATACTGGTTTCCGTAGTTTAATTTGGGGCTGGAGACGCGATCGGTTGGCACATTTTGAAATGTAGTCAGGAGGACAATTTGGTGGGCCGATTGGTATCACAGTAAATTAGAGAACCAATTGTTGCGATGAACAATGACTAGGATTTTCAAAAGTAATGAATGCTTTCAGCCTAATGATAATGCTGAACCTATTCGCTCGGTCGTAACAGAATCACCCGAGGCAACGATCGTGGCTTGGTCCCTCAATCCCGGACAAGAAATTCCCGCGCATATTCATCCTAATGGACAAGATACTTGGACGGTTTTGAATGGTATAGGAC
>JAYUEU010000195.1:0-2964 GCA_043739065.1 Synechococcales cyanobacterium
CAAAACTAATGACGTTGCAGGCGACGGCACCACAACCGCTACTGTGTTAGCCCAAGCCATTATCCGCGAAGGCATGAAGAATGTCGCTGCTGGATCCAACCCGATCGCCCTTAAACGTGGAATCGAGAAAGCCGTTGCAAAATTAGTCGAAGAAATCGCAGCGATCGCGAAGCCTGTTGAAGGAAATTCGATCGCTCAAGTTGCAACTATTTCCGCCGGAAACGACGAAGAAATTGGCGGCATGATTGCCCAAGCTATGGCTAAAGTGGGTGAAGACGGCGTTATTACCGTTGAAGAATCCAAATCCTTCGATACCGAAATCGAAGTCATGGAAGGAATGCGCATCGATCGTGGCTACATGTCGCCTTACTTTGTTTCTGACGTTGAGCGTTTGGTAGCTGAGTACGAAAATATGTCAATTCTTTTGACTGACAAGAAAATCAGCTCCATTCAGGACTTGGTTCCTATTCTTGAAAAAGTCGCCCGTGCAGGTCAAGCATTGCTCGTCATTGCTGAAGACATCGACGGTGAAGCGCTGACGACCTTAGTGGTCAACCGTTTGCGTGGTGTATTGAACGTCGCAGCTATCAAGGCTCCTGGCTTTGGTGAGCGTCGTAAATCTATGCTGCAAGACATTGCTGTTTTGACCGATGGTCAGGTGATTTCTGAAGACATGGGCTTAAGCTTGGATACCGCGACCCTGGAAATGTTGGGTAAAGCGCGCAAGATCATGATCACCAAGGATTCGACCACGATCGTGGCTGACATCACCAACGCGGCTAACGTACAAAAACGTGTCGAGCAACTGCGTCGGGAATTGAACGCTACTGATTCGGAGTACGACAAAGAGAAGTTGTCTGAGCGGATCGCTAAATTGGCGGGCGGCGTTGCGGTCATCAAGGTTGGAGCTGCGACTGAAACTGAACTCAAGGATCGCAAACTTCGCATTGAAGATGCATTGAATGCAACCAAAGCAGCCGTGGCTGAAGGAACTGTCGCAGGCGGAGGCGCAACTCTGGCCCATCTCGTACCGAAATTGGCTGCTGTCAAGGCAAGTCTAACGGATGTCGATGAGCAAATCGGTGTGGACATCGTTGTCCGTTCCCTAACCGCTCCACTGAAGCAAATTGCGGATAACGCAGGCGTTGAAGGATCTGTCGTCGTCGAGAAAGTTCAAGCGATGGCGTATCCCATGGGCTACAACGCACTCACCGACACCTACGAAAACCTGATCGAAACAGGCGTGATTGACCCCGCAAAGGTTGTCCGTTCTGGGTTGCAAGATGCAGCATCGATCGCATCCATGGTCCTCACCACTGAAGCTCTAGTCGTAGAGAAGCCTGAACCGAAGTCTGCTGGCGGCGGCGGTGGCGGCGGAGATATGGGCGGAATGGGTGGCATGGGCGGAATGGGTGGCATGGGCGGAATGATGTAATTGATTAATCAATATGGTTGATCAATGCTGCAAGTCCGATCGGTCCAATGATATTGGTCCGCTGATGTAGGTGCCTGGTTCGCTGTGTACCTAACCGAACGAAAAAATGACAAGCCGTCTCTAGAATTCTGGAGGCGGCTTTGTTTATTCCAAGACATTACTCCGTCGCCCTTGCAGCATCAGGCTTTGCCCACAAGAGGGAATGTGTCAAACTAAGATAGAAGCTATGTTATTTCTGTAATTTTCTAAAAAGCTCTTTTCTCAGAAAATATCTCTACTTAGTGTGTAAAGAGAAATCTGTGAAATTACTGAACGATCGGATTGTCGATCGTCTAGCTCTCAATCTGTTGCCCCTTACCCTGTTCAAAGCGCAGTCGTGTCTCTAGTC
This sequence comes from Synechococcales cyanobacterium, assembly GCA_043739065.1. Classification (GTDB taxonomy): domain Bacteria; phylum Cyanobacteriota; class Cyanobacteriia; order Leptolyngbyales; family Leptolyngbyaceae; genus JAAFJU01. The sequence goes on from JAYUEU010000195.1 coordinate 1,824, forward strand.
TCTCCTATGAAAAACCTCTTCCTCGAACGTCTTCACAGCCCTGAACGTCCCGTCTTAGTTTTTGACGGAGCTATGGGGACGAACATTCAATCTCAGGATTTGACCGCTGAGGATTTCGGCGGAGCAGACTATGAAGGTTGTAACGAATATTTGATCCATACAAAACCTGATGCGATCGCAAAAGTTCATCGAGATTTCTTAGCCGCTGGTGCGGATGTCATTGAAACCGATAGTTTTGGCAGTAGCCCGCTGGTTTTGGCGGAATACGATTTGCAAGATATGGCCTACGATTTGAGCAAGCGATCGGCTGAACTTGCCCGAATCTGTGCGGATGAATACTCAACGCCTGAAAAACCGCGATTTGTGGCAGGGTCGATCGGACCTGGAACTAAGTTGCCGACCTTGGGACATATTACCTATGACGAATTGAAAGCCTCGTTTATAGTTCAGGCCGAAGGACTTTTTGATGGTGGCATTGATCTATTTTTAGTTGAAACTTGCCAGGATGTTTTACAGATTAAGGCCGCACTGAATGCGATCGAAGCAGTATTTACGAAAAAAGGATCCCGTTTGCCGTTGATGGTTTCGGTGACGATGGAAGTTCAGGGCACTATGCTGGTGGGGACTGATATTTCGGGTGTGTTGGCGATTTTGGAACCCTATCCGATCGATATTTTAGGTTTGAATTGTGCCACTGGTCCCGATCGGATGGCGGAGCATATTAAATATTTGACTGAAAATGCACCCTTTGTAATTTCCTGTATTCCGAATGCTGGATTGCCTGAAAACATTGGTGGTCATGCCCATTACAAACTTACTCCTATGGAAATGCGAATTGCATTACATCGGTTTATTGAAGATTTGGGTGTACAAGTGATTGGCGGCTGTTGTGGAACTCGTCCATCTCACATTCAAGCTTTGGCGGAACTCGCTGCAGAAATGACTCCAAAAGCGAGGGAAACTCGTCCTTCATTGCTCTTGAATGGTGTGAGTAATAGCATTCGTCCTGCGATGAATTATGTTCCTTCGGCAGCTTCTATTTATAGTTCACAGCCCTACGAACAGGACAATTCATTCTTGATTGTCGGTGAGCGGTTGAATGCGAGTGGCTCGAAGAAAGTTCGGGATTTGCTGAATGAAG
>JAYUEU010000196.1:0-7589 GCA_043739065.1 Synechococcales cyanobacterium
TTTGCGCCGTTTGTGAATTGGCTATAGCTGAAGTCGGCGCGACCCTGGATGGTGGCTCCCCGCAAGTTGACGAGGTTGTTAAATTGGGTTTCGCGGAAGAGTACGGCTTGGTCGAAGACAGCGTTGGTGAGGAAGAGGGATTGGTTAAATTTCGCTTTGGTGAAAAGGACGGGGCTGGTCCAGTGAGTTTGGGCGAAGTCGGCGTTGCCTTGCCATTTGGTACGGCTGAAGTTGGCGTCGTTTGAGAATTGGGTTTGGCTGAAGGTGGCGCTGGTTTGGAATTCGCTGTTTTGGAAGGTGGTAGCTTGGAAGTTGACTTGGTTGAATTGGGCTTTTTTGAAGAAAATTGTGCTGCGAAATTTTGCGCCTTGGGCGAAGGTGCTGCCGCTGAAGTTGGCGATCGTACTGAATCGGGCTTGAGACCAGTCGCTGGTTTGGTTGAATTTTGCACTGGTTGCGTCGAGACGATCGAGGAAGAATGTGTTGGTGAAGTCGGTGGTTCCGAGAAATTCAGTATTATTTAGTCGGAGGGCACCCCGCAAGATGGTGCTTTGTTGGAGGAGTTTGCTGCTAGGGGTAATCAATAGGCTTTGGGAAAGGGTGCTGAGGCGGGCATTGCGGCGACGATCGCGATTAAGTTGATCTTGTTCGGCGGGAGTGAGGCTGCTTTGGGCGGTGGTTTGGAGTCCGAGGCGGGCGAAGTTGAGGGAGCCTTGGATGGTGCTGTTACTAAGATCGAGTCCGAGCGGGTTGCCCGATTTTTGGAGGGCGGTTTGCAGTTGGGTGTAGAAGCTGTCGATGAAGGGTTGATTTTCGGGGCGGAGATCTATTGTGAGTTTGCGTAGATCGATTAGGCTGTTGCTTTCACTGGGAATGGGGCTTTTGACGCGGGTTTGAAGTTCTTCTAGGGTGAGCAGTGGGAAAGGAGTATCAGCGGCGATCGCAATGGGGCTGAGCCAGAGCCAAAGGATTGTAATGAGTACGGGAATGAGCGTTTGGAGGGACATGCGAACAAGGCGAGATGGAAGATTAGTGAATTATAGAGTTTTGTTGGTGTTGACTGCTGTTGCTTATGTAACTACAATGTGGGTACTGTATTTTTGATTCTCTATTTTTTGAATGGTTCCAAATCCTATGAATACAGCAATTAGAACTCGAATTATTAAAATAGGCAATTCTCAAGGGATTCGGATTCCTAAGCTTTTGCTAGAACAGAGTGGTCTTCAGTCTGAGGTGGAAATTAATTTGGAGGGCGATCATTTGACGATTCGGATGGTTTCGCATCCGAGAGCGGGCTGGGCGGAGGCGTTTGCAAGAATGGCGGAAAATGGAGATGATGTGCTTTTAGATGACTATATTTCGACAGAATGGGATGAAAATGAATGGGAGTGGTAGTTAAACGATTTGATGTTTTTTTAGTTCAACTTAATCCGACGATCGGTCGTGAAATACAAAAAGTACGCCCTTGTGTTGTTATTTCGCCAGATGAAATGAATCAGAATGTGGGTACGGTGATTGTTGCACCGATGACGAGTAAAGGTGCGAATTATCCGAGTCGTGCTATTTGTATATTTGAGGATAAATCTGGTCAAGTCATTTTGGATCAAATCCGTTGTGTGGATAAGATTCGACTGATTAAGAAATTAGGAAAAATCAGTGAAGAGGAAGGACGATCAATTTTGAAGATTTTGGCTGAAATGTTTGCGCAATGAGAACGATCGCGATCGGTTTGAAAGAAAAGCATATCAAAATTAATTCACAATTCTCAATTACTTCTTCCGTCGCCACCAAGCGCGAACCAAGCGGATTTCATCAAAACTAACGGTCTCGCCTACAATTTCTCGAATGGCCATTAATGAATCAAGATTAGTTTGATTAAACGCTTGTAAAATTTGCGAACTCCGATCGCGGCTTACCAACCGATCGAGTTCTACCGTATAACCATTCTCCAACAACAGCTCCAAATGACTCATCACTGTTCCCCGCCGCAAATCTCGCTGCTCTGCAATGTCATCAATACGCAATCCCTGTTGATGTAATCCAAGAGTTTCTAAATGGGTAGCACTGACGTGAGCGCGGGTTTCAGTTTTAAGCGGAGAAATCGTCTTAGTTGTACCGACAGTTGCACCCACAATAGGCAACCCATTATCTTCACGAAAGGCAGTAATCTCACCCATGAAGGCTTCACCATACTGCGACATTTTCCGATCGCCCACACCCGACAAACTCAGGAATTGCGATCGGGTAACGGGTTGTTGTTGAGCCATCAAGCGCAATGTTGCATTAGAAAAAATGATATAAGGCGGCACACCTTGTTCATCTGCGAGTTCTTTTCGTAATGCTTTTAATTTAGTCAGCAATTCCTCAACTTGAGCATTATCCGTATCCGCTCGAATAACTGTTGTTATTTCTTTTTGAGTTTCGATCGCCACCAAGACCTTACGAGATCCCTTCAATACTTCCCAACTCAAATCATTCAATTGCAATACTGAATAGCCATCAGTTGCCTCGTCGAGTAAACCTTGATGAATCAGCGATCGGGCAATCATTTTCCATTCATTGGGCGATCGATCTTTACCAATACCATAGGTCGAAAGTTGATCATGATGATTTAGTAAAACACGTTTTTCCTTAGATCCTCGCAATACATCGATAGTATAGTTTGTGCCATAATTCTGACCCTTTTGAGAGAATCGGGCAATACAAGAGATAAATTTTTGCGATTCTATCGTGCGTTCTTCTAGAGGTTTTGGGAATCGACAATTATCACAAGTGTCACAATTCCCTGCAAAGCTCTCGCCAAAGTAACTCAGTTGAACCGTCCGCCGACATTCTAATGCTTCTGAATAGTTAATCACTCGGCGAAGTTGTTGTTTTGCAATCCGCTGTTCTTCTTCTAACGGCTCACCTGTTGCGAGATCAACTTTCTGCGCAATGATGTATTCAATAGTTTTAATGTCACCCACACCATAATACAACGTACAAACCGCAGGTTCACTATCCCGTCCTGCACGACCAGATTCTTGATAATAGCCTTCAATATTTTTAGGCAAATCATAGTGAATTACCAGCCGAACATCAGGTTTGTTAATCCCCATCCCAAAGGCGATCGTGGCCACAATCACCTGCACATCATCTCGAATGAATCGATTTTGATTGCGCGATCGGTCCTCAGTACTCATTCCAGCATGATAGGGAATTGCTTTTATACCATCTTTAATTAATTTCGCCGCGACTTCCTCCACCCGCTTTCGACTGAGACAATAAATAATTACGGGACCATTCGCTTTTTCAACTTGCGATCGCATATCGTCGTAAGTATTGCGTGTCTTAGCTCTGACTTCATAATATAAATTAGGTCGGTTAAAACTACTAACTTGAATAAACGGATCTTTCAATTGTAATTGCGCCACAATGTCAGCCCGAACCCGCTCAGTGGCCGTAGCCGTCAAGGCCCAAATAGGCACATTTGGATATTGAGATCGTAAAGTTGCCAAGCGTCTGTATTCAGGTCGAAAATCATGGCCCCATTCTGATACACAATGCGCTTCATCAATTGCAAAGGCGGAAATTCCAACGTTTGCCTGCACTTGTGGCAAAAAATCCATAGAAAATTCATCACTCAATAATCGTTCTGGTGCGACGTAGAGGAGTTTGATTTTTCCGGCTAACACATTACGCGATCGTTCTCGTGATTCTTGTGGGGTCAAACTACTATTTAAAAAAGTTGCAGCAATCCCATTTGTTTCCAGTTGCTGAACTTGATCCTGCATTAAAGCAATCAAAGGTGATACTACAATGGTCAATCCCGGTTTTAATAAGGCAGGCAATTGAAAACATAATGATTTGCCGCCACCCGTGGGAATTAGAACCAGTACATCCCGATCGTTCATAGCCGACTCAATGATATCCCGTTGTCCAAACCGGAAGCTGTCATACCCAAAGTAATGTTTTAGGTATGTTTCATAATGAGTATCAGCGGCGATCGAGTTCATGGTGCCAGGATTCATTAAATGTCAAATGTCGCAATAGGTCTTAATAGTATAAATTCACTTATGAAAAAGTGACTCATTAAGCATACTCGGAAAGGTTGACATCTATCTTGCAGCCCATAACACGCCTAACAATACGCCAATCGCTGCAATCGCCGCCCATACAATCGACCGATCGTCACCCATATTGACCTGAGTTGGATCCGTTGGCTCAGGAATCACATATTGCGCAGGCGGCTTTAATTTAGGGGGGCGCGGCGGGGTCAGATTTACCGCAGGTCGTCCCCAATCCCGATCGCCATCATTCGGCTCAATCTCTGTGAGATCGGGAATTTCCGTCAACCATTCAGGATTCATCCGCAGTTTTGGTGCTTCTAAAATATAAAGCAGTCGTTTCGATTGTTTTCGGGTTTCCATATCCGGATGGCTACCGATCGCCCGACAAAGATCCAATGCCCGAGTCCGATCGCCCGCAGCCTCATAAGCTGTCACCAACCAAATTTGAAGTTCTCCGTGAAGAGGGGTTCCAGCAGATTCAACTGTTTTACCTTGTTCAAAGCATTGGATTGCACGCTGATATTGACCGCATTCAAACGCCCGTTGACCCTGGGAAAGAAGCAATTTAGAATCAGCAGCATCAGACATAAGGGATGAAACTCAGGCAAAAAACTAAAACAGTTCTTCCATTATTCCAAAGCCTGATTCATAGATCAATCACTTCTATCATTTAATGAGCAAATTTAATTTAGCGATCGTATTCAAATCCTACTCTCGTTGAAAAGGACGATCGGACTTAGTCGGCCTTAGAATGATAAAGACCGCATTCAACCCTCCATCGTCATGACCGACTCCACCACCGCACCAAAAGTCCGCAACGTAATCATTGCTCTAGTCGCGATTGTCCTCTCGACCTTGATTGCTCTAGGAGTCCGATCGCCCGCAAGAGCCAACGCCCTAGAAGCCATGGCCAAAACCGCTACGCCCTATGAAATCGCGATCGGCAACGAAAAACCAACGTTAGTAGAGTTCTATGCAAACTGGTGCAGTGCCTGTAAAGCGATGGCTCCCGAACTGCAAGCGCTGAAGGCGGAATATACCGATCGGGTCAATTTTGTCATGCTGAATGTGGACAATGATAAATGGCTACCTGAAGTGACCCATTACAAAGTCGATGGCATTCCACGCTTTCTCTATCTAAATGCAGCCTCTGAAGTTCAAGGCAGTGCGATCGGAGAGCAACCTAAATTAATAATCTCCGATAATCTTCAAGCCTTAATCAACAATACCGAACTGCCCCACGCCCAATCTATTCCCGGACAAACTAGCGACTACCAACCTCCCACCGTCACACCCACACCTAATAAAGACGATCCCCGAAGCCATGGAGCACAGGTCAAGGCATAGTCAGGATGCTAATCAAAGCACTAATCAAGGCGCTAATCAGGGCGTGATGACGATCGACCGAGGAATGTTGTTGTTTTAGGGGTCCGATTGGGCTTCTTGGACCCAAGGACGACCGCTGCCGAAGCTCCATCGGGAACCGAAACCAATACTTGATCTTGGGTCTTGGCCAGCCGTTTTGCATCAAGAGCCGCTTGGAGGGACTCGGACTGTTTGGCAGATTGTTCTAAGGCGCTGACTGCAATCAATGCCATCAACATGATTTGTATACGACGAAAAAACATTAAGACTCTCCTGTCGCATCTTGCAACCGATATCTTGCAACCAATAGGTTTGTGCCCGATGTTAAATTCACTCTTCTTCTCTGATTCAACATTAACGAAAAAAAACAGGACCTAACTCAGTCCTGTTCCAGTTCTATCAAATCTTCAAATTGAGTTATGCATCTTCACTCAACGGCTATGAGTCCAACTGCGGGAACATCGATCGCACCGCCGGATGAATCAACGCCCCATCTCGGACATTTACTCCCATTGCCAATTCAGCGTCAGTTTCTATGACCCCCAATCCACCCTTCGCCAACTTCAGCACATAGGGCAACGTACTATTATTCAACGCTTGAGTCGCCGTCCAAGGCACTGCACCGGGCATATTGGGCACGCCATAATGCACAACACCAGACTCAACATACGTCGGTTCACTGTGAGACGTGGTACGAATAGTCTCAATGCATCCCCCTTGATCCACCGCCACATCAATCACCACACTCCCCGATCGCATTGCCGCCACAATAGCCTTCTTCACTAAGATCGGAGCCTTTTTTCCCGGTACCAACACCGCCCCAATCAGCAAATCTGCCTGAGGAACCACGGCTTCAATCTGTGCTGTCGTACTGTAGAGCAAGCTCACTCGCGACCCAAATAATGCCTCCAACTCCGTCAACCGATCGACATTCACATCCACAATCGTGACTCGCGCCCCCAACCCGATCGCCATTTTTGCTGCTTCCGTCCCCACAACTCCGCCGCCCAAAATCACCACATGACCAGACGCCACCCCCGGCACCCCGCCCAACAACACCCCACGTCCGCCCTGCTGCCGCTCTAAAAATCTAGCCCCAATCTGCACCGCAAGTCGCCCTGCAATCACACTCATGGGCATCAACAACGGCAACCGATTAGTGAGCGTTTCTACGGTTTCGTAAGCAATGGCACAGATTTTCGATTCCAACAGCACTTTGGTTAGATCTAAATTGGCCGCCAAGTGAAGATAGGTAAATAAAATTTGGTCCGATCGTAAAAAATCATATTCCAACGGCAACGGCTCCTTTACCTTAACAATCAACTCCTGTGCCCAAGCTAAAGTGTTCGTCCCGAGGGTTGCCCCTGCCGCATGATACTCATCATCTGCAAAGCCTGAACCCAAGCCTGCCCCTGCCTGAACCATCACCTGATGACCACAATCAGTCAACGCCCGAACACTACTCGGACTCAAACCCACCCGAAACTCTTGATCTTTGGTTTCCGTTGGAACCCCAATTCGCATTGTGCTGACCTGGATAATGGTGCATTAATTGTTCATAGTCTACGATCGCCTTCTGCGCAATAGTGTCCCACGACAACTGTTTAATCGCATAATCTCGCCCCCGCAGCCCCATCTCCTTCCAATGAGATCGACGCGTTAGCAACCACTCTAGCCCCGCTTGGATTGAATAAGCATCGCATTTCACAGTAATCCCACAGCCACTTTTCAGGACATGGGGCGCAATTCCAGCCACTTCTGACACCAACAACACACGCCCCATCAACATCGCCTCCAATGCTGACAACCCAAACCCTTCCGATCGCGAGGGTAAACAAACAATATCCTGATCTGCCATTAACTGCTGCGGCGGTATAGAGTAGTCGCCTTCTCGCAACATCACACAATGCTCAATCCCCAATCGCACGGCTTGCTTCAGCAGTTTGGCATTATCACCCACATCATTCCCTTGCATTACCAATTGTAGAGATGTGTTTGAATTCACTTCTGAATGGATTAGATTTGAGAATGCCTCCAAAAGCAAATCTAATCCTTTTGTATAGATACTCATCCGTCCCAAGAAAAACAATCGAATCGGATCATCCGAACATAATGGCCATAGCAACTCATTGCGATCGATGACTTCAGATGCATCAAATCCATTTTGAACTTCAA
>JAYUEU010000197.1:0-6409 GCA_043739065.1 Synechococcales cyanobacterium
CAGATATGATGAGTGGCGATTAACATTCATCATATCTGAGCTAAATCTTATGAACCCCGAATCTACACCTTGGGACAATATGTTGAAAAATGTGGGTGAGTGGGATGGCTCATTTACCAAATTTGATCTGAATGGTACGGAAATTAGTAATATTCCATCCCATTTAAAGCTGGAAGATCTCGGCAATCATCGCGCAAAACTCACCCTCACTCGCCGATCGCCCCAACATCCAACTCCATTAGTTCAAGAATACGCTAGCCTTAGCCCAGGACTTTTATTCTGTGATTGTGGAGCCTTTTCGCAAGGGTCAATGCAATTTGCACCGTTTTCTCAATTTGGTAGCGAGTTTGGACATGTTTGGGCCGATCGCCGTCTCCGTTTAGTCCAGCTTTTTACACCCGAAAGCAGACCTGAATTCATTACCCTAATTCGCGAAGTCCGATCGGGATCTCAAGCGCCTATTCTCGATCGCCTCCAGATATCCGATTTAATCGGCACTTGGAATGGTACTGCTACGACCTATTACCCCGACTGGCGCACTCCAACCCAATTCACATCCATATTAATCCTGAGCCAACCGGACGCGAGCACATTAGATCAATCCCTACAATTTGGCGATCGGGTCATTCGATCGCAAGGCCGAATTGAGGGAAATAGCCTACTTTTCGATCAATCTGCATTAAAGACCCCAGTTCTCCTGTTGCCAGATAAAGCTTCTGCTAGTTTCCCCATGGAAATTCCGAGAGGGATTCCCTTTTTCATGGAATGCGGTTGGATGCCAGAACCTAACCTCCGCCAGCGTATTATTCGTAATTACGATGCAAAAGGTGAATGGACCAGCCTGATTCGTGTGGTCGAGCGAAAAATTAATTAGACTCCCATTAGAACTATTCTTTAGTTTGTTCTTAATAGAATAGTTCTTGAACAAAATATTTTCATTCTGAGAGTCACTATTAATAATTGAATCTACTTTTATCATAAAGATGTAGAGAGAATAAGAAACGCACTACGGTAAACCTATTGAGAGAAATATCGATTACTTATCATATCCATCAGGAGTAGTGTATGCGAATTTCCTTCTCCCGCTTTTCTCTTAAAATTGTCCCTGTCATTTTGGTTGTGCTGGGTGTTTTAGGTTCCGTTGGGCACATAGATCCCATTTAGGCTAAAACCCGCAGTTTTCATCCTTTTAGCCTAAGTATTTTAATCGAAAACAATTCTTAATTGCTGAGGTTGTCTAGTTGATTCAACCTTTAAACGCTACAACGCAAAAAGGGATTCCACAGAAAAGGGGTTAAGCATTAGTTGATCCTCTTCTGTGGAACGACATTAGTCAGATCAGTGATTAGCGCTCAAAGCGACCGCTCTCGATTTCTGGCAGATCTAATTCTGGTAACACTTGGGTCTTTTCTAACTTAACCGCTCGCAGCGATCGAGTCGGAATGCCCAAAGCCCGTAAAATGGTGGGTGCGATCTGGGTAGTGGTCACCCGTTCTCCCACATTTTGTCTGCGCAGGCTAGGGTTGGACACCAGTAATGCCACATTTGTGTCATCCATAGAAAAACCACCATGTTCAGCACGTTTCGCCTTGGAAGAGGTGTAAATCACCCCCGCAATCGGCTGAATGATAAAGTCCGGCACGCGGGAATCCTTCGTCGGGTTAGCAAACAAACTGAGTAAGTTTGCTCCCGTGTAAAGCGTTTGAATTTTCGCTGGGTTGCTGCTAGCTCTCAGCAAATTCGCTACCGAACTTGTTTTGCTCTGATCGCTCAGCCATAGCAAGGCCACATCATCCTGTGTCTCTTTGGCAATGAGTTTCGCATCTAGGCCGGTGACTAAGTTCAAAATAGAACCGACTTTTTGCACCTTGGCTGGATCGATCGGTGATTGGCCATGCTTGGCGCTAATCACAATTAAGGTGGAGTTGTATAGCCCTTTGTTCTTCAGTTTCTGGACCAGTTTGCCTAAGGATTGATCGGTGTGGTCAAAGGCATCTTGTAAATTTGGACTTGGGGTGGCAGCGGCATCTAGGTAGCCATCCGTAGATACTTTTTGGCCGACGGAAACCGCCTGAAAGTTCATCCCAAAAATCGTCGGTACTTTGCTAGCCTTGCCACCCGATGTTTTTCCACCAATCTGGTTCAACACAGCGGTAACTTTTAGATCATCGTAGGCTTCTGTTGTGCTGACTGCTGTCGTGGGAGCGCTGGCATTGTTGATTTCGGGGGTGTATAGATCATCTACGCCCTTACCCGACGGTCCATTGACAAGATCGTAGGCGGGATGCTTATCCGACCAAGCAGTGCTGCCGCCATTGGCTTTGATTACTTCAAAAATGGTGTTGACCCGCAAAAAGGAATGGGGGTAAACGGGGGTGCAGCCTTTGCTAGGGTCAAGGGGAAGCTTGGCGGGGTCAATACTGCTGGCATTAAATCCTGGTTTGCCACCCCCGCTCAGCAAATCAGGATTGATGTCGATCGATTCGTCATATACAACCGCAGTGCCCACGGTGGCACACTTGGATCCAGGAGGGGAAAGCTTGCGATCGTAGCTGTTATCGTAATACACGCCCGTTGAACGAGGGGTGCCTCCGGTCACGATCGCCAGGAGGCCAGGGAAGGAGTCGGAGGGCCGTGATGAGTATGCTTTTGGGTAGGTAACACCTTGATAGCTTAGTCCGGCCAAGGTCGAGTTGGGATGGGTTTTGATGTAGTTGGATAGATCGACAGCGTGCATCCCGTCAATGCTGATGAGCATGACGTGCTTAATGTTTTTACTTTCATAGCCCTTTTCCTGGGCACTTACTTTTGACGGGATTGAAGCCACAATCGTCGCTACGGCAGTACAACCTACAGCAAGACAGAATGAAAGTCGGAAGGGCTTACTATTGTGATACATATTTTTGAATAGAGGAATACGAAATAGCACTCAAACTCTAGACTTTCAAGTTAATCAAGACGATAAGCTGCAATTAAATTATGAACAAATTTTAATTAAATAGAACTTAAATTTATTCTTTAACGTCAGTTTTGGATAACAGTTTTGGATAAGATGGGCGGCTAGCGAAGGCCAAAAAAAGGAGGAGCCCTTAGGCTGAAGTTGTAAATCAATCAGCAGGGTCCGATTGAAGCTCCACTTAGTTGTGAATGAATGTGGCGCGTTACTCAATCTCACTGTGACATCGAGAAATACGGACGACCGTCAGCCTATGTTTGATGTATTGAAAGGTTTGACTGGACGGATCTTTGCCGCCCGAGGCTAAGTCAGCAAGAAACTGGCAAAAGCTCCTACGGCTTAAACAGAACTGACATTCTTTACATATAATAATTTTTCGCGGATAAGGTATCAAACCGTCCAATCGGCTCCTTACAATTGACCTACGGCGATCGCTGCATTTTGTCCGCCAAACCCAAAGCTCAAACACACTGCGGTTTCAATCTTCTGATGTCTCGCCGATCGGACCCAATCAATCTGCGGATAATCCGGTTCTCGTAGTCCAACTGAGGGGGGTAAGGTTTGGGTTTGTAATGCTTTTAGGCATAATGCAAGGCCGATCGCACCTGAAGCTCCTAGGGTATGACCAATCGCGCCCTTGCTAGAACTCACCGCCGCAGTCGGGAAAAGAGTCTGAATTAGTTGAGCCTCGCGAGCATCATTCAATTGAGTCGCTGTTCCATGGGCATGAATATAATCTACATTCGAAGTATGACGCTGACTTTGAATTAAACAGCGTTGAATTGCAATAGTAGCCATGTTACCCATTGGCTCTGGCGCACTGAAATGGAATGCATCTGCCGTGGCACTCGTACCTAAAATTTCACCATAAATCTTTGCGCCTCTTGCTTCCGCTTGGGCCGATCGTTCCAGCACTAGGACGGCACCACCTTCACCCAACACAAATCCTTCTCGTCGCTTGTCGAAGGGATAACACCCCGTTTTTGCTAAAGCGCCCATTCGTTCAAATCCTGCCAAGGTCAATGGTGTGATGGGCGTATCGATGGCTCCGACGATCACACAATCGCACGAGTTTTCCTGTAATAGTTGAAATCCTTGTGCGATCGTCATCAGCCCCGTCGCACAGGCCGCCATCGGACTATGAACCTCAGCCGTTGTGCCGATATATCGCGCTGCTGCGATCGCCGCATAATTGGGCAGTAAGTCTAACCAATCGATCGCAACTGACTGAGAAAGGACCTGTTCTAAGCGAGCTTGATTTCCTCGACTTGACCCAACTATTACGACACTATCCTTTAAGGGCGGCGTTAATTGGGCATCAATACAAGCGGCTTTGACGATCGGAATCACTAAGTCCGACAACGTCATAGTCTGATGGCGCATCATGGCCAATGGGGAGACCGGAAAGGATAGGAAGGGTTGATGATTTTTAATGCCCGACTCTCCGAGCAACAGTCGTCGCCACGTTTCATCTAAATCGCCTAGTGCCGTCTGACACCCGATTCCCGTAACAACGACCCTCATCAATTCCCTCTAATGACGGTTTTTCAGATTTTCAATCCCTTGAGTTACGATCGCGGAATCAATCCGATCGCCCTGCTGAATCCTATCAACGGCTTCCATGCCTTGGGTCACGTTGCCAAACACCGCATAACTACCATCCAAAAATGCCAAATCAGCAAGCGCTATATAGAACTGTGAAGACGCAGAATCGGGATAAGCCGATCGAGCCATAGCGATCGCCCCACGGATATGGCGTAGCTTCGGCGCACCGGAAATCTTGGCAGTTTCAAAGGTCTGACTATAAATCAGCTTGCCATCGGAACTCTTAATTTCCAAAGGAATATTGCGCGCTGCTTTGGTCGCTGGGTCAATGTAGCCCCCTGTCCCCAAACTTTCAGGATTCACATTTGGATTCTTCCCTTGAGGATCGCCGCCTTGCACGACAAAGGGTTGCGGTTGACGGACAACCCGATGGAAAATTAGGCCGTCATAGACTTTTTTGTCCACTAAATCTACAAAGTTTCCTGCCGTAATTGGAGCATTAGTGCCATCAATTTCCATCGTAATGGGCGAGCCTTTGACCATCATGACCACGGTGGCCTTACCCTCCAAACGGGCTAACTCTGGAAATTTAACAGGTTCCTTCGAGTTGCTCTGACTGGTCGGGCTGGCGGTTGGGCTGGGGGTTGCGATCGCTGATGGTGAGGGACTCGGAGAGCCTAAAATCGCTTCAGGTGTTGTGGTCTTATTGCAGCCTGTTGTTAATAGAACACATCCCAAAGCTAAAGCCATTGACCATGTCCGAAGTTGTTGGAACCAGAATTGCTGATACATCAAAAAATCACCTCAAATAAAAAACGTATTTTACGCAGGAAATGCGATCGTTGAACAATGCACGATGCACGATGCGAGATCAAAATCATCGAAATTTGCGATCGTCTTGATCTATAGCCCTTCGAGAGGCACACCTAAAAACCTCACCAATTCAGCAGCTTGAGTTTCTAAAGACGCAAGTGAAATCGGTTGGCCAACCCGAGTAAGTGGAATATCCCGCATTCCTTTTACCCGCAAATAAATTGCCCGCTTTGGGTTCAGCCCTTCTTTCAGGGTCACCTTCACAGCCTGCACATCATCTAGTTTGCATGTCAACTGGACACTGCGATTTTTTCCTGGAAATCCCCAGCGGAAGATCTTGGCTTCTTTAGTAGCCTTGTTGAACTCATTGTATCCACTGCCCAAATTCCATAGAATCGTCAGCCAGAGATAGGTCGCCAGTAAAATTCCTGCTGTTCCATAAAGGCCCATTGCTAATCCTTGAGGCAGAAAAATTAACTCAAGGGGATTTGCAAAGGGAAGAAAATTAGTCCCGGTATAGCTCGATAAGCTGGCTAGGAAGAATCCCGTCCCACCGATCGTGACTACCACTGCCCAAAAATAATTGCTAAATCGACGCGAACCCAGAATGTCTTGACGAAAAATCTGATCTTCTTTTTTCATTGCGGGTGTGCTGGTCATAGTGCAGAAATACCTAATACATTACCGTTCGTTTTTGGATCGGGCGGAAGCTCTAAATTAAGCTTTGGGTCTAATCCAACTGGAGGTCTACGCAGTTAATTGTATCTGGCAGAGGAGTCGCTCTGCTTTGTAAGGTCACGAAAATCCAACGATCGGTCTCCTTTATTTCCAAAACTTAACAGTGAACTAGCCGTAAGTATAAATACTTATTCGCAAATTCTTTAAAAATTTCTTATCTGAGAATTCATGTATCGGTTTGTAAAAAAACTGATTTCCCCTATGATGGGGATACGAAATTCGCGTTCACTCTAGAAATTCATCCTCTTTTGTATTAGCGGAGATTTGTACATGACCATAGCAATGGGGCGTGCGCCAGAGCGGGGCGTATTTGACGTACTCGACGATTGGCTAAAACGCGATCGCTTTGTGTTTGTG
>JAYUEU010000198.1:0-4129 GCA_043739065.1 Synechococcales cyanobacterium
TGATTTTTTGGCGAGGCCGATCGTGTTTTGAGAGGTGGTGAGCGATCGAACTTCAGTCTTTCCATAGTACTTATTAGGTGGGATATCCAGATTCTGGAAAAACTATCCTAGCTAGGGATGAAATTTTTCGTCAAATATTGGAAAACGTTAGGGAAGTTGGCTAATAGGGAAAAATAATTAATGTAAATCGGCTTTCGGAAAGATGATCTATGGTTCCGCTCACTTTGACTTTTGATATTCCTGCCAAAATTCTGATGGGATTAGCAGATGGAAGTTTTACGAGGAGTGGGGGTGTAGTCCAAGATACCTCTGGGCGAGTAGTCATGTGGTTACGGGAACTTGGTGGCGCTGGATTAGTATCCAGTCCTAACTCTCTTATGTCGCCCCGTATTAATCCTGTTACAGGTGTACTTAATCTTGCTATACCGAGTATGAATACAGGCACTTCAATGAAAAGTTTTGGGGCTGTCACACAACAGCTTAATCTAATTCAGGGAATGTTGAGTATCACGACAGCAGCTAGCATACTGAACTTAGGCATCTCCGCCATAGGATTTGCATTTATTCTAAAAAAATTGAGAGCAGTAGAGGAACGACTAGAAAAAATTCAAGTGTCTCTAAATAAAATTGATAGTAAGGTTGATTTAAGCTTCTACGCGAATTTTCGAGCTGCATTGGACCTAGCGACTAATGCCTTCACAATGAAAAAAGGCGAGAACCGAACCTGTAGTGCCCACAATGCCATAAATAGATTTTTAGAAGCAGAACATATATATGCTGGTTTAGCGGATAAAGCATTGGTAGTTAATAGTCAGATTGGGGATGAATACCTGCTAACTTTATGCCTTGCCCATATTGCGGAAGTAAGGTGTTATTTAGAGCTTGAAGAATTTGATACAGCCGCTAAACGTTTTCAGGATGGGAAGGAACAACTCAACACACATATCGAAAAGTATGTGGATTTTTTGTTGACCGATAATCCCTTAATGTATTTGCATCCAAAGTTAAAAAGAGAAACTGATTTGTCTCGCTTAACAAGAGTCTATCAGTGGAAAGATTCAAGCCTCACGGAAAGCGCTGTGTTTGAGTTGATGAGAGACAAAATGATCGTCGAAAAAGACTTTTGGCGTTTTATTAGAGAGGGGGTAAGAGAGGATATGATCCAGAAGCTCCCAGAATCACTCACAAAAATGGAGTCAATGGTGGAAACTAGCCAAAGATTTGCTGCTTATGAACTGGAGGTCAAAGCAATTAGTAAGCTGGGAATTAGCTTTCATGAGTGGTTGCAGCTCCGCCCTCCTGAATCTCAAGATGGAAGAAGCTTAATGTATATTGTTCCTGCGGAACCTCTTGAGCTGGCCTAAACTCTGGAGAATCTGGATTAATTGCCTTATTGAAAATCCGGAGAGACTAAAAGCCTTGGAAATACGGTGATATCTCAATTAATAGTATTTGCGATATTGATGATGGATTCGAAATCACGCAGCATAAACGAGTATATTTTGATGAGCGAGGCGCGATCGTTCATTCAATGAGTTTGAAAGTGATAACGGGGCGATCGAAATTAAATTGATAGACAAGCAAGACGATCGCCCTTTCTAAAGACAAACTCGAAAGGGCAAATTTTCTACAAGTAGCTCATGTCATCTTGATTCTTAGATGAATTTGTTTGTTTGCTATTTTCATGCTGAGAAGCACCTACAGCACCCGCAGCGCTACCAATTGCAACAATACCTTGCGTCACTGCCTGACCTGCTGCTATCCCACCGCCACCTGCTGCAAGACTTCCACCGCCCAATGCTGCAAGACCGCTCGTAGTGGCGGCGGCACCTGCGGTTCCAGATGCGGCGAATGCGATCACAGCAGCATTGGCGACTCCCATCCCTGCAACAACACCAACAACGGTTGAACCCATAGTGGTGCCTACAGATCTCGCGGTGTGAATAGCGGATTGATCTGCACCGACAACGGTTGCTCCCAAAGCCGCCACTTCCCCACCTGCTTTACCTGCATATTCTGTTGCCTTATCTGCAACGTAGCCTCCAGCTTCACCTGTTGTTGTCAAAGCCCGATCGGCGATTTCACCCGTTGCTCGAATCACGTTTCCGATCGTTCTTGCATCACGACTGCCCACCGCCCCTGCCGCAACCTCAGCAACGGAGCCAAGCCCTTCAAGTCCAAACTTTGCAACAGTCCCAGCCGCACTACCTGTATTTCTAATGATGCCGCCTAGACTAAGGTTATTTGAGATCCATTTTGCTGCTGACATTGGTACGTCCTCTCAGACTAGAGAATTTTTGAATGGTTCAGGAGTCGATGATGATATTAAAAAGCTCATCGCTTTAATGCTTCCCGAAATTTATGGAATCTAGATCATTTCTATTACGCCCTTCACAAAATATTTATTTAAATTCTTTAATTGCGAAGAAATGGAAAAATTAGTTGCCTATCTCCTTACCAATTCGTTTCAAGATCTGCAAAACAGCATACAACTCACGCCCCGAAGTAAACGGCGAAAATACCCGTGACAACACATAACAACGCTGAACTCCCGGCAACAATTTCACAAATAAAATCTCATCTCCATTTGTCATCACCGCAAAGCCAGGTTGATTAGGAAATGGATTTGCCATCAGATAAGCTAACGTCTGTGGCAGCGCCGTCCAAACTGAAAGTGCCGTCTTTTTCGATTCTAAAACTATCACCCAAAGCTGATTCACCAGCACCACCACATCCAACCGCCCCTGCAAAATCTCCTCACTATCTTCCAAAACCAACTGCACCGATTCCTCCGCTCTCACCCGAAACGGCGGATCATAAAACCCTGCAATATTTAGCAACGGCGACACCAGCAACAACGTCACCGTACCCTCCAAAAGTTGCCCTTCCGATCGTTGATACAAATACTGTCGCCGCAATACATCAAGAGCCGATCGCTCCTCTCCCGACAACTCCGGCAAATCTGTCTGCCATTCCGGAAAAAGATTCTCATCCTCCGATCGCACTAGACCAAACCGTCGATCAGCTTCAGCCAATGTTGTGATTGCTTCCGTGATTGCAATAGACATAAGTTCGATCCTCTGGGCAATATATCCATTCTACCAAATCTAAACCGATGCTCAAAGAAGAGCCATAGCCGATCGTCCTTACCACCATCAACCTAAAGAATTTATCCGAGCGACTATTCATGTCACCCAAATTGATACTATTCCAGTTCCAAAATTATCTGGATCAATCTTCAATTCCTACTTAGTCTATCTATTAAATCTTGGTTCCTTAAAGATCGATTTATAAGACCTTGAATTACCGATCGGTTTGCGGCAGAGAATCAAGATGAACTTGAACTCACCCTTGATCATTATGCTAGGTGAGCCATTAGAAATTAGTTTAGAGAGAAGTCAGTTAAATTTCATTTAATAACCATAGGCAACAAACTAGCTCAACAGCGAAAAAATCTCAATCGCCGCCCGATCGCACGCTCCCAAAGCTCCCAGTTCTCGCTGAACTTCTTTATATTCTTCCATTATTTTGTCTCTTGCAGGACCAGAAAGCAGTGCCAGCGATTCTTGGGCAATCCGATCGGGATTCGCATCTTCTTGTAATAATTCTGGAACCACTAACCGCATCGGAACTAAATTAACGGGTGAAGCAAACACAATTTTCACCTTGAGTATATTGCGTCCAGCCCAAGCGGTGAATTTGCTAATGCGATAGATAGCGACTTGCGGCACATTCAATAAAGCCATTTCTAAATTAATTGTGCCAGATTTTGTAATCGCAAGATCTGCCGCTGCAATCAAAGTTTGGCCACTTTCTTTAGGAATTAATCTAGCATTCAACCCATAATTCACAACGGCTGCTTCAATTTCATTGTGATAACGATCGAGGGCTAACGGAATATAAAACTTAGCAGACGGGACTTGAGCTTGAATCTTTTGAGCCGCCTCAAAGATAGCGGGCATTAAAAACTTAAGTTCTTGTTTGCGAGAGGCCGGAGAAAGCACAATCACCTTTTCCTCTGGAGGAATGCCTAATGTTTGGCGAGCTGCTTCACGAGATGGGGCGGATGCCAACCGATCGACCAAGGGATGGCCGACCCAAGTTACACTTGCACCTTGACTTTTGTAAT
>JAYUEU010000199.1:0-11242 GCA_043739065.1 Synechococcales cyanobacterium
TGCCGTCGCGCACGACATGGGAAATCATCGGCACGAGAGCTGAGTCAAAGTCTCCGCCACGCTCCTTCATGGCGTCTTCGAGCAGGAAGGGGACGACGCCGTGCAGCATGACCAGCCGCTCTTCCATATTGGTGAAGCCCGTCACCTTGCGGCCTTTGATGAGCGGTTCGCCTGCGGTATTTTGGGCGTTGAGCAGGGCGGCGGGACCGTGACACACCGCTGCGATGAGCTTGCCCTCGCGGTCGAAACTTTCGATAAGGCGCTGAAGTTCGGGATTGTCAGTCAGGTCCACAAGTGGCCCGTGGCCACCGGGCAAAAAGACGGCATCGAAACCATCAGCGGTGACTTCGCTTAGCCGTTTTGTCGTGGCAAGCGCTTTTAGCGCACTAGCCCACTTCTGCTGGTCTTTCTCATCGGGTTCAGTTTTAGGGTCGAGCGGAACCGCACCGCCTTTCGGCGAAGCGACCACAATGTCCACACCTGCTTCGGTCAACGTGGTGAAGGGAACGGCAAATTCCTCAAGCCAGAGGCCTGTGCGGTGATCGGGAGGGAGGGTATCGGTGCTGGTTGTGATAATGAGTGTCTTCATGCTTTTGGATCGGTTGCGAAATGCTTTTGGATCGGTTGCGAAGATGAAATCGGATGTGGAAGTTTCCGTGCGCATAAATTAACGTCTAACTATAATATTTGGGTATAAAGTTTCCGCACATCCACCCCTAGAGCGAAATGGATAAAAACTTTCGGTATATCCCCCCAGGGGTATCGAGAAACTTTCTTACTACCTTGCCTGATGGAAAATGGAAAAGCCACCAAAGAAGCTACTAGAGTAAGTTAAAGACCAAATTCGCCTAAAACACTATTCCGATCGTACTGAAGACACCCATATTCAGTGAATTCGTCGTTAAATTCTGTTTCACGATAAACGTCACCCGAAGGAAATGTGGATATTTCTTCTCAGCGATCGGCATCAAAAAACACGATCGGCATGAATTTCCCGATCGCCACACCCTTCACCCCAGTGGCATTCAAAAATCTCTTAATCAAGCGATCCGATTAGCCAACGTCGCCAAACACATTAGTTGACCCACTTTCCGCCACAGCTTCGCAGTTCTCAATGGCGGTGGACGAGGAGTCATTAGCCCTCTTGATATCGCGGGTTAAACTGATGATCTGAACGATCGTCCACCCAAAGCCATCCAAAGATTACCTTCTGAAACCATTGCTACACTTGATGATAGAAGGTCGATCGTAGACCATCAAATATCAATCTTAATTAATTAAGTCTACCTTCAATTCGATTGACCTATTTAATTCAATTCGATCGACGTGTTTAATTCAATTCGAGAGCCGATCGCGATCGTTTTTTAATAATCCGTCCATCAGACGCTGAGATTTTTGAATTTGGAATTGCTGCGATGAGAAAGCTTCACTATCAAGGCATACGTTAGAGTGTTAGAGGATTCATCTAGTTATCCAAAATGAAAATCAAAGCAGTTATTTGGCAGGAAGACGATGTATGGTGTGCCTCCGTACCCGTTCTACCTGGATGTCACACTTGGGGTGAAAACTATGACCACCTTCTAGAAATGCTCGAAGATGCTGTACAAGGTTGGCTGGAAGTTTCAAGTGCTGATTGAATATGATTTAGTGATTATTGGCGCGACTGAGCTGGGCTGTCGGATGGCGTTGCGCGCTAGACAACTGGGGGCAAGGGTGGCTCTGGTTGAACAAATGGAGCGGCCTGAAACGACGATTGCATGGCGGCATTGGCTGGCCGTTGACCCGACGCAGCCTGTGACAGAACGTTCGAGCCAACTTGATGCCATTGCGATTTCTGATGAATTCAAACCCCTAACTCCAGAAGCATTGCAAATTCAGGGCGTGGATTATTTGGCCGCAACTGGGACTTGGATTGAACACCCAAACGCTGGGTTTCAGGTGGGCGATCGCTTCTTACGATCGAGTTCTTATGTGGCAACTTTGAATCCTAATCGACGAATTCCTGTTGCGCTCTGGGGAGTTCCTTGTGGAAGGCCCGAAGATTTTATCAGCCGCAAATCTGTACCCGATCGAGTGGCAATTTTTGGGGATACGATCGTCGCAGTTGAGTTGGCCATGGCACTGCGATCGCGAGGTTCAATCGTAACCCTCATTATCCCAACACCACAAATATTGCCTCAAGTCGATCCTGATGGATCCATTCAGATTCAAATGGTCTTGGAAGCATCCGGCATTCAGATATTAACCAAAACGCGGATTGAATCGGTTCAAACTGTCGGGGGAGTTCAACGTCTGACGCTGGATGGTTCTCTTCATCGCCAAAGTGTTCACGTCCCTCAAACTCTTGAAGTGGATGAGATTATTCTAGCCACGCCCTTTGAACGACTAGATCCAAATCGATTAGGACTGCGATCGTTAAATTCAAAATCCCTGCGTTCTCATCGACTGAGGTTGGTTGGGGCTGCGAATCGGACAACACCGATCGATGGCTTAACGGCAAATTCTGACGCGATCGCTCTCACGGAAGTCCAAGCCATTTTGCAACCTTGGAAATCTACGCACGCAGTTTCCATTGGAAGACTCACCCGCCTGCACAGTTTCTGGATTGGGCCAGTGCCGCAGAAAAACCATCGGCTTATATCGATCGCAGGCCAAATAGCCTCGGAAGATCTTTGGTATAATCTGAAGCTGAAAAGTAATGGCCAATTGATCAATGCGACATTAGTGGGTGAACTCGCACCGCAATTTGGTAGCATCCTAAGTCTGGCGATCCAATCAAAAATATCACTCCCGAAACTGCTAACACTGCCCCTCAGCGATCCCGCTCATACCCAAGTAATTTCTCAATGGATTGAACAATGGGAGCACAGTACTCGATCGCGTCATCCCTTGTGTCATGAATTATTTTTAGATTGGTTAAGAGTACGCCGACGATCGGTACGAGATCACGATCGCCCTATCCAAGGATCACCGAACATCTCAAAATAAAATAAAAATAAAAAAGCGACCTTCTTAGATTGTTCTCGGAAGATCGCGTTTTAAATTTTCAATTCACTATTCTAGATTCTTAATTTTCATTCTCAATTTTCCTAACCGATTCTCCTGCTTCGCTCGTTTTCTCATCTAAAACCTCACTGATCACCGTCGGCTCTGTTGTCGATGCAATCACTGTCATCTCATCCGTAGACACAACCACCGTCAGTTCCACGACATCTTTTACAAGCTCTGTATCCCCAAAATCAAAATCATCATCGATCGCGGCCCCAGAGGTTACGGGGGTTACAGAGGTCTCGGGACTACGATCTCGAAACTCTTGCCGCACATACACTTCTTTTGGAGCCGTCTTCTTTGGCGCATTCAGCCCACTGACTAACCCCTTCGCCCGATCGACTAACCCACTGAACAGATTGTTAGAAACAGGGGTTGAAAACGACTTCATCGAAGGCTTAGTCGCCGTCATATCTACAACAGCCTTAGGAGGATTGCCAAAATCTTCAGGGGTTAACGGAACCTCAGCCCGCTTCAATAACTCTGCCGCTGCATCAGTCGCATTAGATGTCGTCTTTACCGCAGATTTTGCCCCCGTTTCCACCGTAACGCCCAGATCCTGTACTTTTTCTTGAGCTTTACTGATAACGTCTTGCGCTTGGTTCTTTAGCTTTACTGCCGTATCCGATCGGCCTAGCTCCACCAAACTAGTGCGCCAGCCCTCTACCTTTCCCGAACTCACGCGCTCAGCTTCCGGAACTGAATTCCAACGGCTCTCGACCATCTGCCATCCCATCCAGCCCATTAACGCCACACTCGCCATCTGACCCAACAGCACTCCCCCCGTAATTCTGCCTGCACAGACCCACAGCACCAGCCCATAAAATAATCCCACCCCACTCCAGACGAGATCGTTTTTCCGTGATACTTCCGGTATCACAAACGTCGTACTGTACAAGCCTAAACTCGCCAGAACCACCACTAGGGCCAAAACATAGGTCAGCATAAGACCGCGCCTCCACAATTCAAAAAACTATGCCAAAAAACCAAGCTAAAAACTAAGTCATTACCCTTTATCCTGAAGGACAAAACCATAACAGCCAAGGGGGATTTTCCGATCGAAACCCGGCTGATCCCAAAAGCTTTTAGTCTGTTTTAAGCGGCCTTTAAAGCGACACGCTACCCTGATTGTATAAACGACGATCGTTCGCTAGATCTGAACTACAACATAAAACTTATGACTCAAAGCTTTGGTGTGATTGGATTGGCCGTCATGGGCGAAAACCTAGCCCTTAATGTGGAACGCAACGGTTTTCCGATCGCTGTCTACAATCGTAGCCGTGAAAAAACTGACGAATTCATGAAAACCCGCGCCGTTGGGAAAAACGTTAAAGCTGGCTACACCCTTGAAGAATTTGTGGGTCTCCTAGAACGCCCACGTAAAATTCTCATCATGGTCAAAGCAGGCGCTCCCGTCGATGCCGTAATAGAGCAACTCAAGCCACTGCTTGATGAAGGAGATATTTTAATTGACGGCGGCAACTCATTATTTACCGACACTGCTCGCCGTGCCGCAGATCTTGAAGGCTCCAAGTTTACCTTCATCGGGATGGGCGTGAGTGGCGGTGAAGAAGGTGCCCTAAATGGTCCGAGCTTGATGCCCGGTGGAACCTTAACGGCCTACAAATACTTAGAACCCATTCTGACCAAAATAGCGGCTCAGGTAGACGATGGACCTTGTGTCACTTACATTGGTCCCGGCGGTGCTGGCCACTACGTCAAAATGGTCCATAACGGGATTGAATATGGCGATATGCAGCTCATTGCCGAAGCTTATGACCTGCTTAAAAATGTGGTTGGCTTAAATGGGGACGAAATCGCCCAAACGTTCACCGAATGGAACAAAACGGAAGAACTAAATTCCTATCTGATCGAAATCACAGCAGATATTTTCCGGAAAAAAGACGACGATTCAGGCAAGGCGCTGGTCGAAGTGATCATGGATGCTGCGGGCCAAAAAGGGACCGGACGCTGGACGGTGAATGATGCGCTGGAACTTGGCGTTGCGATCCCCACAATCACGGCGGCGGTGAATGCCCGGATTTTATCGTCTATCAAACTGGAGAGAGTCGAAGCGGCTAAGTTGATTTCGGGTCCAAATGTGACCTTTGATGGCGATCGTGCCCAATTTATCAACCAAGTCCGTGAGGCGCTGTACTGCTCCAAAATCTGTTCCTATGCTCAGGGAATGGCGTTGCTCAGTGCGGCATCTAAGTCATATGGGTTTACTTTAGACTTGGCAGAATGTTCTCGAATTTGGAAAGGCGGTTGCATCATTCGGGCGGCATTCCTAGACAAAATCCGGGCTGCATTCAGCACCGATCCCCAACTTGCCAATCTCTTGTTGGCTCCTGAATTTCGCGATAAGATCATGACCCGTCAAACTGCATGGCGAGCGGTGATTATGGAAGCGGCCCGATCGGGTATTGCCGTCCCAGCCTTTAGCGCGTCTCTCGACTACTTCGATAGCTATCGTCGCGATCGTCTCCCTCAGAATCTTACCCAAGCTCAACGCGACTTCTTCGGGGCACACACCTACAAACGCATTGACAAGCCTGGTGTCTTTCACACGGAATGGATGGACTAAAAATAGTTCCTTAGATCATCTGATTTCAGGGCATTAAAAAGCGAATATTAAAAGGCTCCTAAGATTTCAACCTTGGGAGCTTTTTAATACATTAGCCAATCTTCTCAATTGGCTATGAAACTAATCATGAAACCAATAAAGGAAACACACAATCAGCGAAAGTCGTTCATGTAGAAATACAGAGACTGATTTTAACCAAGATTAAATCTTGAATTAATCTTAGTAATGCTCTCTAAATGACTTCTCTCCAAGCAGAAAAGACCCAGATAATAGGAGCAGAAATCGAGCGATCCCTGACACAAATCCACAGATATGGCGAATTTGATCACTTTTTTATCTATCCCACGGGGTTGGCTTTACGATCGGCTCGTTCTTAAAGATCAGCCAGAAGACGTATATTTTTAAAGTTCTTCCCTCTATCTGATTCCAAAATTTCAAAACAATGTCTTTTTAAAGTTCTTTTTACCAAACTCCACTGTTCGCCTTAATCACCGGGCGTTTCTCTCAACTTCAGCGATAGCGCTCAGGTCCCAAACCTGGTAAATTTGGCAAAAGTACCAGTAAGCTTCAGAAAATATAAATGAAAGTCTTAGTAATTGGTGGCGATGGCTACTGTGGATGGGCAACAGCATTACACCTTGCAAATCGGGGCCACCAAGTTGGCATTCTCGATAGCCTTGTTCGTCGGCACTGGGACAACCAGCTACAGATTTCGACCTTGACTCCGATCGCTCCGATTCAGCAACGCCTTCAACGCTGGAAGGACTTGACAGGCAAAGCTATTGATCTGTTTATCGGAGATATTTGTAATTATGACTTCTTGCTGAAATCGCTTCTGACGTTCCAGCCCGACGTAATTGTTCATTTTGGCGAACAACGATCGGCTCCATTCTCGATGATCGATCGTGAACATGCGGTTCTGACCCAAAGTAATAATGTCATTGGAAACCTGAATATTCTTTATGCGATTAAAGAGAACTTTCCAGATTGCCACTTGGTCAAATTGGGCACGATGGGCGAATATGGCACTCCAAACATTGACATCGAAGAAGGCTACATCACCATTGAACACAATGGCCGCAAAGACACACTGCCCTACCCGAAACAACCTGGCTCCTTCTATCACCTGAGCAAAGTCCATGACTCTCACAACATCCACTTCGCCTGTCGCGTCTGGGGATTACGTGCGACAGACTTGAACCAAGGGGTTGTCTACGGCGTTCTGACCGAAGAAACAGGTATGGATGAGTTGCTGATCAACCGTCTAGACTACGACGGAGTTTATGGCACTGCGCTTAATCGTTTTTGCATTCAGGCAGCAGTCGGCCATCCGTTGACGGTGTATGGATCGGGCGGCCAAACCCGTGCGTTCCTAGACATTCGGGATACGGTGCGATGCGTTGAGTTGGCGATCGAAAACCCAGCCGATCCAGGCGAATTCCGGGTATTCAATCAATTCACTGAAATGTTTAACGTCGGCGACTTGGCAAAACAAGTGCAAAAAGCTAGCGAATCTATTGGTCTCAAGGTCGAAATTCAACACATTGAAAATCCTCGCGTTGAAAAAGAAGAGCATTATTTCAACGCCAAAAATACGAATTTGTTAGATCTTGGCTTACAGCCGCATTTACTATCAGACTCGTTGTTGGATTCGTTGCTTAACTTCGCGACCAAATACAAATACCGTGCAGACTTGAACGAAATCATGCCTCGTGTCAAGTGGAAATAGTTTACAACTAGCTTACAAGTAGCTTGGAAACATCAGTCTAGTTGGATTTATTTGCATCGCTAGACTGATCGGAGAGAGATGTAACAGTCTCTCTTTAAACCTATTTAAATCCATGAAACCCTTCACTCGTCTTGCTGTATTGCGTTCAACCACGATCGCTCGAATTATTTTCCATTTAAGCTCTAGACTCTAAAATTCTCAATTCAACATTCAAGTATGAGAATCGCCCTCTTCACCGAAACTTTCCTGCCCAAAGTAGACGGCATCGTTACCCGCCTCAAACATACCGTCGAGCATCTTCAACGCCAAGGTCATCAAGTCCTAATTTTCTCCCCAGATGGTGGACTCACCGAATATAAAGGCGCGATCGTCTATGGTGTTTCTGGCCTTCCGCTTCCCTGGTATCCCGAACTTAAGATGGCTTTCCCCAGTCCAGCCCTTCGGCGTGAGCTAAACCGTTTTAAACCAGACCTAATTCACGTCGTCAATCCAGCTATTCTCGGACTTGGCGGCATCTACTACGCCCAAAAACTGAACATTCCCCTCGTCGCCTCTTACCATACCCATCTGCCTAAATATTTGGAATACTACGGACTAGGCAGCTTGGAAGGTCTGCTGTGGTTTTTGCTGCGTCAAGCTCACAACCGTGCCCGCCTCAACCTCTGCACCTCCAGCGCAATGGTTCAAACCCTCACCGACCATGGCATTCATCACACAGATCTGTGGCAGCGTGGAGTAGATACTGAGATGTTTCATCCTAGTTTAGAAAGCCCAGATATGCGATCGCGCCTGACTCAAGGTCATCCTGAGGATCCATTGTTACTGTATGTCGGTCGTTTGGGCGCTGAAAAAGAAATCCATCGAATAAAACCAATCTTGCAAGCCATTCCTAATGCCCGTCTGGCCCTAGTTGGTGATGGACCAAATCGCGAAAATCTCGAAAAACATTTTGCGGGAACGAATACTAATTTTGTTGGATATTTGGCTGGGAAAGAATTGGGTTCGGCTTATGCTTCGGCGGATGCCTTTATTTTCCCATCGCGCACTGAAACCTTAGGATTGGTTTTGCTGGAAGCGATGGCAGCGGGCTGTCCGGTGGTGGCGGCAAATTCTGGCGGAATTCCTGACATTGTGACACCGGGCAAAAATGGGTATCTCTTCGACCCGCAGGATGAGTTGAGCGCGATTGTAGCGACCCAACAACTTCTAGCCAATCCGCAACAACGATCGCAACTGCGCCAAAATGCCCGCGAAGAGTCGGAGCGTTGGAACTGGAGCGCCGCCACCCAACAACTCGCTCGCTACTATGAAAGCGTTCTAGCCGAAAGTGGTCTAAGCAAAACCTCGATCGCGGCTCCCTAACCTTAAAAATATTAAAAATCCCCCTAGAACTTAAAAACTCTAGAGGGATTTTTTGATAGCAAGAACCGATCGAGATCGGCTACAGACGGACTTTAATTTTTTCCAACACTTAACCCGCCTCAGCATCTCCAAAATGGGGATTTGTCTGACCAATACCTAAACTTTTCTTACTTCGCTTCAGTTCTTTCCAGAGGGCTTTAATCTCTCGGTAAGAATCTTCTGGGGAAATTTTACCGCCTGTCTCAAGATTTGAGATGGTCATCACCTTACCCGCAAATTCTTGAAGATTGGCATTAAAGGCCAAATTTTCGGGTTTAAAGTGACCGCGATAACGACTACGAGGATTGAAAAAGTTAGAATGATCCGACATCTTTACAGACGCTCCTGTTTGGAAATAGTGATAACAATGCTTCACTGAAGGCCTATCGGCTTCCAATCGGAACCCAGTCTTCAGTTTTTATTCCATCAAAAAAATCTCCCCTTACTGGAAGGATTGAAATATATGAACTTAAACTACACTTAACCTAGCATTAACCTAAGAAAATGCAAAGTATGCGTAGACACTTTTTACATTGTCTTTATGAATTCTCTTGACAGTTAGCACCATTTAATATCAGTAAATTTCGAGCCGAATAAAATTAGTACTGTTCCTTCAAGCTCCTTGCCCCACTCATCGCTTCTTTTCTTAAGTCTTCGGCAATACGGAACATCTCTATGCCGTCATGGAGGTAGGTTTCGTCATAGTTTTGGGTGAAGAAGTCTAACTCATTAAGCGCGTCGGCCAATTGGTGCATACAGTAATAAAGATTTGCGGAGACGGCGGCAGCGATCGGAGGATTTGGCAACATGCAGGCCACCATTTGGGACTTATCGATCTTGGTTCGGCATTCTTCGATATAGGCCATGAATGCATCCATTAGCTCGTCATCAAATGGATCCGCTGACAGCGCTTTAATCTGCGATCGGAGTGGTTTCAGTATCTCGCCCATCAGCCGCACGACAGGTTTATAAACTCGTTTCATCCATTGGTCTAGAAGGTCGTCGGGTTCTGCTGTTTCCTGTTTTCGTCGGGCATTATACTGTCGTCGGGCGGCTTCTGTTCGATCGGTGCGGGTTTCGGTGCTTTGCCCTGGACCGTAGCGCAACATTTGATCGTAAACTCGACGTTGATGGCTGTCGCTGAGGACTTCGTAGGCGGCGCTGAGGATTTGAAATTTTTCTAGAAACTGGGTTTGTTGGGTGCTGTTGCTGTGGCGATCGGGATGAAAAATCTTTGCTAATCGTCGAAAAGATTGTTTAATCTCATCTCCCGTGGCCGTGGCGGATACTTCTAATAATTCATAATGGGTGGGCGAAAGCGTTGAATTAGTCATCATCTATTGGTTATCTCTATTAGTCATCTCTATAAGGCGATCGGTCCTCCGTCTAGCTCCCATCAAGAAGCTAACCAATACTTGTCGATTATAAAACGTCGTTCCCTTGTCTCGTCAAACCCGCGATCGGGTTCATTTACCCACCTGTTCCTCAGGCACAATCGAAGATGCTTCTGGCAGAGATTCAACGTGTCCGGTCGATTGAGCTAATTCCCTCTGCTGCGCCTGAATTATCAAGGGTTCTAACTGCTGAGCTACATTAGCTCGCTGTTCCACTTGCTGTGAACTCGACACCAACTTACTCAACCCATTAATTAAATTCCGCAAATTTTCCCGCAGTTTCGGATCGCCCATCAAATCGTCTAAATCGGTAGTTATCTTTTGCGTATTTTGAAAAGTCGCCCGCGCCGAATCCAAGGTTTGCTGAAGCATTAACACATTGGTGGGGTCATTCACAGCTTTCGAGGCATCCCGCAAATTAGCTGATGCGATCGCCGCATTTGCCGACAGGGTTTCTAAGTTTTGCAGCAATTGTCCGCTCGTCACCCGATCGATCGCCGGACCCATTTTGGCCACCGCTACTTTCAACGATCCACTGCTTTGATTTAGATTCTCCAATGTCCCCACTAACAGCGATCGGTTTTCATTCACCAGATTACTCACTTGAGCAAGTGTCAGATTAGCCCTGTTTGAGGTTTGGGTGAATGACTGAGCCGTGGTAGAAAAATTTTGCATCGTTGCAGCAGTTGCGCCTGACACCGATCGTAACTCCTGGCGACTCGTCTGCGCTAATAGTCCAAATTCCTTACTAACCTTTGCTAGCTCTAAGGCGGCGGCGCTGGAACTTTTCGTCAATGCGGTTAAATTTCCCACAAACTCAGGGCTACTATAGGCCGTCGAGAATTTCACGCTTTCCCTCAACAGTGCCTCCGTGCTCACCCCAATCGAGCCTCTCACCTTTGCACCATCACAGATGATGACCTCCCGATCGCAATTGCCATCCCGAGGTTTAGTTGCCGTAGTGATTGCACTATCAGGCGGCACAATATCCAAACTACTTGCGCCTAAAAAGCTAGATTGATTCACATTAAAAAGCGAATTTTTCGGCACCCGCAATTCCGGCTGGTCAATCCGGACCTTCAC
>JAYUEU010000200.1:0-3823 GCA_043739065.1 Synechococcales cyanobacterium
TCAACCGAGTTCAGAGCTTGAACCTGCTCCAAACCGTACCCAAATTGCGCTTGAACTGAACCGCCGAGGCTGGACGCAGACGGATATTATTGAACTGCTTTGGGGAGTAAAAAAAGGTGGGACGAAGGGGTATCAAATCGCATTGGCGGAATATCGGGCGATCGTTGCTGAGTGGGATGATTCTTAAAATGAGTAACCCTATCAGATCAAAGAATCAAGATTGACTCCTGAACAAATCATGCGTTCCCGATCGCTATGCAAAGAACTTCAAGGGGAATGAAGACACTTGGTCTAGTTGTAGTCATCATGAAGAGGTTAGTGAGTCGTCTCATTACATTGAGTCCGATCGGCCTAATGTTGTGATTAAGGTGGTCAATGAAGTTGTCCTTGAGGTTCGCAAGAAAAGTCTATAAATTACCATTTTATAGATATCTGTTTAATCTTCTGTCTTGTCTTTATCATTGATGATGAGTTCAGAAATGGCTGTATTAATTTCCGTTTCTAATTGTTCAACACTTGGGAGATCGTCTTGAAGTTGCTTGGGTAAACGGTGGGTTGAGATGGCGATCGGAGAATGAATATTTCGGAGTGAATATTCAGCGATCGTCTTTTTCTTGTCTCGACATAGGATTATTCCGATCGTGGGTTGGTCATCGGCATGACGAAGTAAGTCATCGATCGCAGCGACATAGAAATTCATTTTGCCAGAATATTCTGGTTTAAAATCGGTCATCTTCAAATCAATGACCACATAACATCGTAGCTTCAGATGATAGAACAGCAGGTCAACAAAAAAATCTTCTCCATCCACAATCAGCCGATATTGGCTACCGACAAATGCAAATCCAACCCCAAGTTCCAACAGAAAGTCTCGGATGTGAGTCACCAAGGCGAATTCCAAATCCCGCTCCTGTGCATTCGGTGCAAGGGTCAAAAATTCTAGGTGGTAGGGATCTTTGATGAGTTGTTGGGCTAGGTCAGACTGAATTGCAGGGAGTGTCCGATCGAAATTGCTAATGGCATTTCCTTGACGTTGATAGAGTCCACTTTCGATCTGAAGAATGAGTACATCTCTGCTCCAAGCGCCTTCGAGGGATTGCTGAACATACCATTGCCGCTCTTCAGCAATTTTCAACTTGTCTAAAATAGCCTGATTGTGTCTCCAGGGAATTTGTCCAGCGCTGCGCTGAACAAATTCAATATCAGGGTAAGCATCCGCAAAAGCCCGCATATACATCAAGCTTGTTCGAGAAAATCCCTTCATATTTGGAAATTCCCGCTTCAAATCTTTGGCTAGTCTTTCGATGACCTTAGCGCCCCAACCTTCCTGACTTTGCCGCGTTAGAATGTCTTGTCCAATCCGCCAGTACAGGACCATTAACTCTTGATTGATGGCTAAAGATGCGCGAACTTGAGCCGATCGAATTCTTTCCTTGAGGTCTTGTAGGAAGCGATCGTAGTTTTCAGAAATCAATTCAGATTGATCAGATATAGCTTAGGTTTTCTCCAGCATTGCCTCAATCATACTGAATAACGATCGATCGATTTTCTATCTGAGTCCTGAGAGCAAGCTAGAGATAAATTTAAGGCTTGTGTAGTAACGTTACTACACAAGCTTAGGGTAAATTTTATAATATTTTTACAATCTAAAAATGTTATAAAATATTTGTCAATCGATTCTAGTGTGTTATTCTTTAGGCAATCGACTCCAAGCTGTATTCAAGCTTTAATTTGTGTACTAACGTTACTACACATTCGATTATAAGATTTTCTCTACAAATTTTAGAAGAATGACAAAAACAGGACGCTCTCAAATTCGGTTGATGATTGCCAGTAATGCAGGTGGATCTGGTAAGACAACAACAGCAGTTCATTTAGCCTACGGTCTTGGAAAAGCAGGCTATCGAGTCACATTGATTGAACTTGACCATAATGGATCTCTCAGCACTTTTACAGGACTTCCACCGACACCGGATGCTGAAGATACGCTGCTTAAGGTTTGGAAATCCGACTTTAAGGGACAGTATCCCCTTCAACCGATCTGGGCTGATCATGTTGAAGCTGTGGATGCCATTCAAGGTGGGAAGCCCTTGCAAACCATGATTCGAGAGATTCCGAGTCGAGGTCGAGGCTTCTACATCCTGCAAGATCGTTTATTAGATGACTATCCTCTCGATTCAGATGTCATTATTTTTGATACTCCAGCTACATTGGAGCCGATCGGAGTGATGGCTCTAGTTGCAAGTACTCATGTCCTTTGTCCCATTAAGCCCGAGCAGAAAGATGCTGAAATGCTCTTTGGGTTATTGGAATGGTATTACTCAACAATTAGTGAATTTAAGCTGCGTCCTAAGCCAGAGATTATCGGATTTGTGCCAACTAGGGTTGATCCAAAAAAGGCAACACATCGAAAAATTTTAGGGATTGATGAAAAAGGAATTTCCTTAGAAGGAATAGATGTCAGTGATACTCTCCCTGCGTTAATTCAAGAAGCCGGGATTCATTGCTTTCCGATCGTTAGAGATTCTAATTATTATCTGACAGCTACCACTGCTAGGCTTCCTCTTCCGTTATTTCGTCCAAATGCACCAGGTGTTCAGGATTATGACCCGATTGTTGAAGCTGTTATTAATTTAATTAAAGGTGAATTCTAATGGTTAAAACAGGTACAACAGGATTGAGGGATCGTCTTGCCGGAGTGCAAGTTTCTCAAGAAGTACATCATCTCAAAGAAGAGATCGTGATTTTGCAGGCTGAATTAATAGCGTTGCGATCGGGAAAGCTTTCTTCTGATGAGGAAACCCGCCTTAACGAAGAAGTACAGCAACTGACGACTGAATTAGGCAATCGTAGTGGCACGCATAAGGTCAGTCTCGACAAAGTAGATCTGGATATCAATCAACCGCGAGAAACAATTACAGACAGTATGATTACTGAGCGGGCGAATAGTTTGCGACGGCATGGACAGTTAACACCCATCATCGTTATTCCACAGACGGATGGTCGATACCTGTTATTTGAAGGAGAACTACGCACTAGAGCTGCCCGATCGCTTGGATGGACGAAACTCGACGCTGTTTTTCTCGCGATTGAGGACTTGCCATCTCCGGAAGAGACATTTCGGGGTCAAGTTGTTACCAGTATTCATTCCCAACGGTTACATGATTTAGATATCGCCAAAGCGCTAATTCGTCTAGCGACCAGTGAATACCCAAATATGAAAGGGCAAGAAAGTATTATTCCAAACTTTCTGAATACTCCTATTCGCCGTATGCAGCGCGATAATGCTCTCTCTCAATTAGCTGATATTCGGATTGCTGACGCTGAAATACAAAAACTATGGATCGAAGGTATTGGATTTAAGGCGATGGAAGAACGTCAAATTTTTGAACTTATTTTAGGATTACAGCTTAATCCAGTTACAGTTAATACTAATATTTTTCCACTGTTAAAACTGACGGATGATTTGAAAGAAGCAATTCAGACACTAGGATTAGAATCTAGTAAGTCTAGAGAACTTAATCGTCTTAACCCTAATAATTTAAAACTGGATGAGCCAAAAGCTACAAAGATCCGTAAAAAGCTAACTCAGCAAGTTATTGAGCAGCATCTATCGTTGACTGAAGTCAAGGCTAGGGTGAATCAATTGATTCAACAGCATAACCCAAAACAAAAGAGTCAGAAGGCTACCGTTTCCGAACAACTTATTGAGGTGCTCAAAGGGACTGATTGTTCTTTAGATAGTGCTGATGATTTAACAAAACTTTTGTCTGTTCTTAATTCAAAAGTCTTAGAGATTGAAAACTTGATTAATATCGTTCAG
>JAYUEU010000201.1:0-4218 GCA_043739065.1 Synechococcales cyanobacterium
GCAAATTTCTAGAGACAGGCCATTAACGCGAAACACATACTTACTTCTAATACCATAGCCGAGGTAACGGTGGCACCTTTCCACCTCGGAATTGCCGAATTACCCGCCACAATGCCACAAAACTTCGCCGAGCCTCTTGATTAGAATGCCCTCGATAGCGACAGATCACGCCCTTTAGCCCCCGAGTTAATCCCACATGAGTCGTTGGGATATCAGATTGTTGTAAAGTATTCTGCATCTTCAAAAACAATTCTTCACTCCCATCACAACCCACTAAAGCAAATGTTCCTACCACAGGCATTCCATTCAATCCATGAGAACTTTGCAAGATTTGAGAATTACCAGGGAGCCATTGCCGATCGATCAACAACGGTCTACTTCCTTGCCACACCTCCACATCCGATCGCCAATCCCCCACATCAAAACATTCTCCCCTTGCCGTCCGCCCAAATCGCGTAATATCCCACAACAACGCCACAGCACCAGGCTCAAGATTAATCCGAAGTTGCTGATAGTATTTTGCGGCATTAAACACAATCGTCTCCTGCGGAAACCACTCCAAATAACTCTCTGAATCTAATTGAATGGTTGTAGATTGACGACAGATTGGACCGATCGATCGATAGACCTTAGTGGCCGCTGGCGTTGTGATTAGAGCTTGGCTTTGGGATTGAAGGTGAATATTCTGGACTAATTCATCACCGCCTACCATACCTCCTGCGGTGTGAACCACGGTGGAATAGCAGATCAAACGTCCTTCAGGATAATGAGGTCGTTGCACGCGCAGGGGAGCTTGAGTTTTCACATAAATCGGACGAGTTTCGCCATTTTGATGAGCGTAGGTGAGATCTAATTGACCCCGCCAAGGCGATCGGATCGGATTAGGGGCGCGATTATCAGGTAAAAGCAACTCAGCAGAATGAACCATACAGAGGTATTTCAGAAATTCTGAATAGATTATAGAATATTCTTAGATTCAAAGTACTAGAAATCATGGCTTAATAAGAAACCAGAAAGAATTAAGATATTGTGATAACTATGATTGTATTAACAGAACGTCTGGCACCTGATTCCAAAGCTTCGATCGTTGCAACACTTTTACTGACTGCTGATGAACGTACCCGATCGCGCTATCGTCATGATCTCTCCAATGATCTGACTATCTATTTACAATTGCCCCGTGGCACGGTGTTGAAGGAGGGAGATTTATTGCGATCGGACAATGGTGATGAACTCTTTCGCATTGAAGCCAAACCCGAACCTGTCCTCACCGTCACCGCATCTACACCCTTAAATTTAATGCTCGCGGTTTACCATTTAGCCAATCGTCATGTCCCTCTTGAGGTGACGGATAACTATCTACGCCTCGCCCCCGATCCAGTTTTAAAATCACTCCTAATTGAGCAACTCCAAACCCAAGTCACTGAAGAAATTGCCCCTTTTTGTCCCCAAGCCGGAGCCTATCAAACCCATGGACATAACCATGAGCACAGCCATTCCCATAATTCCCATAGTCACAATTATTCCCACTAAATCCTGTGCAAAACTTACTCCTAACCCCTGAGTCATTATTACGACTTCAACAACTCGCCAGTCCCATTTTGCCAGTCGGAAGTTATAGCTATTCTGAAGGACTGGAATTACTCGTCGAAACGGGCGCAATTTCAAATGCAGCCACATTAAAAGATTGGTTAGCTCAAGAATTAGAAGTCGGAAGTTTTACGATCGATGGCACAATTCTTTGCCGTGCCTATCGTGCGCACCAATCAAACGATTGGGAACAACTCATCTATTGGAATCATTGGTGGTCTGCTGCACGGGAAACATATGAATTACGACAACAGAGTTGGAAAATGGGGCAGTCATTGATCCGACTACTCCGATCGTTAGAACCCACCATGAAACCCTGGCTTGATCATTTAGAACAACCTGCTAATTGGACCATTGTATTTGGTGCAGCGGCAGCTCATTGGAATATTGATTTGCAAGCAACTTTATTAGCTTACGGGCAAAGTTGGGCAAGTAATTTGATTGGAGCGGGGGTTAAGTTAATTCCCTTGGGCCAAACGGCGGGACAACAGATTTTATTAGAACTCTTGCCCACGATCGTGACCTTAAGCGATCGGGCAATGGTTATGCAAGATACAGAACTTTGTAGTTGTAGTTGGGGTTTAGCTTTAGCCAGCAGTCAACACGAACAACAAACCGTGCGACTTTTCCAAAGTTAAATCGAATCATGGTAATTTGAACAAACTGCTTTGGTAAACATCATGGCTACAAGCCCCTTACGCGTTGGAGTTGCAGGTCCAGTGGGATCAGGCAAAACAGCGCTCTTAGATGCACTCTGTAAAGCATTGCGAGATCAATATGAAATTGCGGTCGTGACCAATGACATCTACACCTATGAAGATGCTCAGTTCCTCGTTAATTCTAAAGCGTTGTCCGCCGATCGTATTGTCGGTGTAGAAACGGGAGGCTGTCCCCATACGGCCATTCGAGAAGATGCATCAATTAATTTAGTAGCGATCGACGATTTAGAACAAAAACATCCTAATTTAGAATTGCTATTTGTTGAGAGCGGGGGTGATAATTTGGCCGCCACATTTAGTCCAGAATTAGTAGATTTAACGCTTTATGTCATTGATGTGGCCGCAGGGGACAAAATTCCTCGTAAGGGCGGGCCGGGGATTACAAAATCTGATTTACTCGTGATTAACAAGATTGATCTTGCGCCCATGGTAGGAGCCAGTCTTGAAGTAATGGACCGAGATGCCAAAAAGATGCGTGGGGAAAAGCCGTTCATCTTTACCAATCTCAAAACTCAAATTGGTTTAGATGATGTCGTTGCGTTCATTCAACATCATCTTTTGCCCCATAATAAAAATTTGCTCACCCCTGTTATTCTGTAAATTAAACCTATGATACCAGGCGAACTCATTTCAAAAGAAGGCACGATCGAACTTAACGCGGGTCGTCCCGTCACTGAATTAAATGTCGCAAACACAGGCGATCGGCCCATTCAAATTGGATCTCATTTCCATTTTTTTGAAGTGAATGAAGCATTACAATTCGATCGAGCCGCTGCACGGGGTCAACGATTGGATATTCCAGCGGGGACGGCAGTTCGGTTTGAACCCGGAGATGAGAAAATAATTAAACTCGTTCCTTTGACCGGAGAACGTCGAGTTTACGGATTTAATGCAAAAGTTGAAGGTGCATTGGATTAACTCGTTAATTACGTATAAACCCGATCCCCCTAGCCCCCTTAATAAGGGAGAACCGGAATTTATAGAAGGATTCAGGATAGGGATTCAGAATTAGAGAGATTTTGTTTATTACATCACGTCGCTGGAGTTATCGGTTATGAGTTTTCCCATGGATCGTCGCGCTTATGCTGAAACCTATGGACCGACGGTAGGCGATCGGATTCGTCTGGCTGATACTGAACTTATCATTGAGGTTGAACGTGACCTAACAACCTACGGCGATGAAGTGAAGTTTGGTGGCGGCAAAGTGATTCGTGATGGGATGGGGCAATCACCGATTTCAAATGCAGATGGGGCGGTAGATTTAGTAATTACAAATGCATTGATTTTAGATTGGTGGGGTATCGTCAAAGCTGATATTGGTATTAGAGACGGACGCATTTATAAAATTGGCAAAGCGGGTAATCCTTACATTCAAGATCGGGTTGATATTATCATTGGTCCAGGTACTGAAGTCCTTGCTGGGGAAGGTACGATCGTTACGGCTGGCGGCATCGACACCCACATTCATTTCATTTGCCCTCAACAGATCGAAACCGCGATCGCTTCTGGCATTACCACTATGATCGGCGGCGGCACTGGACCTGCTACGGGAACCAATGCGACCACCTGCACTCCCGGACCTTGGAACATGTATCGAATGCTCCAATCCGCCGACGCATTCCCCATGAATCTCGGCTTCCTCGGCAAAGGTAACAGTAGCCAACCCCAAGCCCTCGAAGAACAAATCCATGCTGGGGCGATCGGTCTCAAACTCCATGAAGATTGGGGAACTACGCCTGCGACTATTGATATGGCTTTAACAGTCGCAGATCAATTTGATGTACAAGTTGCAATTCATAGCGACACCTTGAATGAATCGGGATTTGTAGAAGATACGATCGCTGCATTCAAAGATCGCGTCATTCATACTTATCATACCGAAGGCGCAGGTGGTGGCCATGCTCCGGAT
>JAYUEU010000202.1:0-3224 GCA_043739065.1 Synechococcales cyanobacterium
AAACAACAGCGGCAAGCAGGCAATCAAACAAGCAATCAAACAGTTAATCAAACAGTTAATCAAACAGAGAATGCTTGATTAGATTGAACTGGAGAAGCAGATCCTCGGGTATTTTGAATTAACCAATTGCCAATTATCGGGAACGATCGGCAGATAGAAACACTCACCTGAGCTACTTGCGGCTGAATAAAAGCTGAATGCATCAAACGCCCAAGCTGTAGACGTAATCTAAATTCTCGTTGCCAGGTGTCGCGATAGTTTGATTTAAATCGTTCAGCACTGAGCGTTCCTTGTAAATAATCATTCACCATAGGTACTGCTATTTCTGCCGTCCGCAAAGCCATCGCCATTCCATCGCCACACAACGGTGTAATCATTCCCGCCGTATCTCCAATCATACAAATATCACCATCAAAGTTTCCCTTTAATTCAAATGAGATTTGACTGAGGCGATGTTTGACCGCTGGATTAATCGTCATGTTTTCTAAACGATCGCGCAACACAGGATTCTCATACAAAGCATTGGGAAGATTACGATCGGTACTACCATTCAAGATCTTTTCATGCCCAATCCAACACAAATTCACTTGTCCCGTTTCGATCATTGACAAGCCACAATAACCACCTGGAAAAGCATGAAGTTCTATCATCCCCGGCAATGTCAAGCCATCACAATGGGCTTTAAAAGCAACCCAAGGCGATTTACGACGGGCAAAGGGACGATCGAGTTGAGTATCTAGAGGCGATCGTTTTCCGTAGGCAGACAATACCATACGACTAGCAAATTCTCCTGAACTAGTGGAGACCTTAAATCCAGTCTTAAAATCGCCAGAAATATCACGAACGACCGTCCCATCTTGGCAAATCGCACCCACTGATTCTGCCCGTTCAAATAACATTAAATCCAATTGATAACGACTCAATCCTAGCGCAACACCAGGTAATTGATGTTCAAACGTTTCACCCGTTGTAGTCGTAAGTAATGCATTCCGAATAGGATGGGCACCCACGTTTCTCACGGTATCTAGAATGCCAAGATTTGCAAAATTCTGAATGACCTCAACCGATAGAAACTCACCACATAATTTATGAACAGGATACTTCTGTTGTTCTAAAAGTAATACATTCCAACCTCGATCGGCCAATTGAATCGCGGCACTACATCCGGCTAATCCGGCCCCAACAATAATGACATCGTAGTTCATGCAATATTCCACTAAAGAGTACTTAATAACCAACGAAATGGCCAACGCCAACGTACTGTAAAATTCTTCAATCCAGCCTTCTGAGCGATCGTCTCTAACTCCGGGCCACGGAAGCCTCTCAATACTGAAACTGGCCCATCATTTTGCACCATTTCTGAAGCTTGAAACAACCGACTTAAGGTATAAAAACTATAGTAAGCCAGAGGATGACGATGAAGATCATTAATTAAAATGCCACCGTTTGAAACTCGATTCATTGAATGAACAATTGCGATCGCTCGTTC
The DNA here is from genome assembly GCA_043739065.1 of Synechococcales cyanobacterium. Taxonomy (GTDB): domain Bacteria; phylum Cyanobacteriota; class Cyanobacteriia; order Leptolyngbyales; family Leptolyngbyaceae; genus JAAFJU01. The sequence goes on from JAYUEU010000202.1 coordinate 1,490, forward strand.
TTCAGCAAAATGATGCAAGAACATTGCACCCATAACAACATCAAATTCACCATCACTATAGGGTAACGCTAAAGCATCAGCGACTTCCACCCGAATTTTAGAACTCAATGCCTCGGGTAAACGCTTAGCTAATGAGTGACGGGCATAATCGACGGTGACAGGATTTGCATCGATCGCAACCAGTTCGAGATTAATTGGCGGAGATTGTTTGGCGGCCCAAGATACAATGTATTCGGGAAAATCTGCAATACCTGTGCCGAGATCTAGAATTCGGATGGGCTTGGAATTGGGTTGCGATCGGGTCTTCAACCAGGGAGCCAACACCGCCATCGTCGTGTCATAACCACCGAGAAATCGATTCACTGTACGAAGTTCTTCGAGAGCGCTGGTGAGGCGAATATCTGTGATGGAAAAATCATCCATCAATTCATCTTCATCAGTTCGAGTTTGGAAAGAGATCATAGTTTTATGATAGTAATTTTAATATGCCACTTGCTGAAATAAACATCCTTCGATTGTCAACCCTGGACCAAATGCCAGTGCTAATCCATTTTGCAATTTCTGTCCGCTATTATGCTGTGAAAGCAATCGTTTTAAAATAAATAAAATAGTACAGGAACTCATATTGCCGTATTGTTTAAGAATTTCATAGGAATCTTGAATTAAACTATCTTCTAATTCAAATAATGCCTGAATTTTATCAAGGATTTGTCGTCCACCGGGATGCACAGCCCAAAAGTCAATATCAGCTTGAGTCAGAGCATTTCGATCGAGTAACTGAGTTAAGTAATTTGGCAACTGTTGAGCAATCACATTAGGAACCCTAGGCGATAGTCCCATCAGAAAACCAGTATTTCCAATCGCCCAGCTCATTAGACCCAGTGTATCATCGGCTAAGACACTCGCTCCATCGACATAGGCCAACTTCCCAGCCGCATCATGATCAGATTGCGAAGACAAAATTGCGGCGGCGGCACCATCTCCAAAAATTGCATTAATTACTACATTTTCCAATGAATTCTCATTCTGAAAATGCAATGTGCACAATTCCACACACACTAACAATACGCGTGCCTTCGGATTGCTCTGACAAATTGCATGGGCACTCTTCAATCCATTAAATGCCGCACAACACCCCATGAATCCAATAATAGTACGATCGACATCATTCCTAAGCCCCAATTGCTGGACCAAATGAACATCTAAACCCGGGGCAGAAAATCCGGTACAACTCACTACAATTATATGAGTAACATCCGCTACATTTAGCTTTGCATCTTCAATCGCTTGTTGAGCGGCTGAGATTGCAATTTTTGTGGCATAAATTTGATAGAGCTTATTACGATCGAAGGTATTCGGAACGGGTTCTAAGCTCCAATTATTGGGGTAAAAACTGAAATTCGGTGGCTCTGTCAAATAGTCTTGAATGCAGGTATACCGACGATCGATGCCAGATTTTTGATAAATTTGAGCTGCACGATCGTACAACGTTGACGAAATACCTTCCAATCTGGACAAAAACGCTAATGCCTGATTTTGGGTGATTTCAAACGGAGGATTTGCTGTTGCAATCGATTCTAGAACAGTATGCATAGAAAATACTTTGGCAGTGTACAAGCGATAACAGAACTAAGCTATACAGACAATATAGACGGCGAAAAGTTCCTATTTTAAAAGGAGTATTCCTATTTTAAAAGGAATAGACTGATGCCCCTGATTATAGCGTTTTAAATCG
>JAYUEU010000203.1:0-1892 GCA_043739065.1 Synechococcales cyanobacterium
CTACGATCGCGCATTCAATTTCTTTAGCGGAACTAGATTGGTTACTTTTAGGGGTGACTGATTTAGACCGCTTAAGTTTGAAATTTGAGACTTACAAAATCCGATCGCATATTCAATCTGAATGGCCGATCGCAACCCTACAAGCGAAATGGCACCAACGAATTTACAACAATGTTCCAGTTCAATATTTAGTCGGTCGGACTCCATGGCGACAGTTTGATCTAATCGTGTCAGATGCGGTCTTGATTCCCCGCCCGGAGACGGAATGCATCATTGATTTAGTCGCTGAGGTGATTACAAAGTCACCAGAGTTAGCCCTAGGGCATTGGGTCGATTTGGGGACCGGAAGCGGGGCCATTGCGATCGCTCTAGCGGATCTTATGCCTGACGCTACTATTCATGCGGTTGATACCAGTGTGGACGCTTTAGCTATTGCAAAACTGAATGCAGAACAATTGAACAATGGTAATCAAATTCAGTTCTATCACGGTAATTGGTTTGAACCTGTTGCCCATCTACGCGGCAAACTATCTGGAATGGTATCCAACCCGCCGTATATTCCGAGCAAAGAAGTATTAGTTTTACAGCCGGAAGTGACGGACCATGAACCGCATTTGGCCTTGGATGGCGGCGAGGATGGTTTGGATTGTTTGAGACATCTAGTTACGACTGCAACCGAATACCTGGTGCCATCGGGATTGTGGATTGTGGAAATGATGATGGGACAGATGGATACGATCGTGGAATTGTTGGAAAATAGGGGCTATGAACAGATTGTCCGATCGCGAGATCTCGAAGGTGTAGAACGGTTTGCGATCGGACGGCGATCGGGTAATCCGGGGCTGTGGTAGTCTGAGATAGAGTTCTATGCAGAGTCTTAATACTCTTAATACAGTGTAACCCGTGGCTTATAGCGATTTTACTGTTCGGAAAGTCAAACAAGCTTTTGGAATCATCACCATTGAAGGCGGACGTTTTTTGCCTGAGATCGATCCCATTTCACCGAGCGGAATGTTAGTTGAGTTTTTAGAAGAGACCTTGCCATTAGCGGTTGCCTTACCTAGCGAGAAAGCGAAATCAGAGCTATTGATTAGCCCAATTTTAGTGGAAGTGCGGAAGATGTTGCGGCGAGAAGTGAGCCTTTTTTCAGGACAAGATTTCACCGTAGATACGGATGCGGGATTGTCTGGAACCTGTGACTTTTTAATGAGCCGATCGCGTGAACAATTTGAAGTTGAGGCTCCTGTCGTAGTGATTGTCGAAGCAAAACGGGCTGATTTGAATTTGGGGATGGGGCAATGTATGGCTGAAATGGTCGCAGCACAGCGGTTTAATCAGGCGGCAGATATGGAAGCTGTGACCATTTATGGGTGCGTTAGTAGTGGAATGCTGTGGCGTTTTTTGAAGCTCGATGGCAATGAAGTGACGATCGATTTGGAGGATTATTCAATTAAACCCGTCGATCGGTTATTGGGGATTTTAGTCTGGATGACGGCGGGAACAACGATCGCATATCCGTAACCCAATATTCATCTGACTGCCTCCCGATATCGCCAAGAACTGCGCCAACGATTTGAAGATTGGCGAGAAGTCGTTGGGCTAAAATCGGCTGCGTAGATTGAGTGAACGTAGCGATTGCGGGAAGATTGTACTTAATTTTGAACGTCTCCGATTAAGTTGACAAGCCCCTTGTTCGTATTTGAGTTCGGATAGGACATCATTTTTTATTTCTGCATCAGTTTTATCTAGGCTATTGATCATTTATTTTTCCTTGTCAGTGTTTATATATTCTCGTTACAATTTTGGAATAGATCGCCCTGCTTTAATTCACTTGCCCCACGTCAAAAATAGACCGCCTGTAGCCAACAGCATCACAGCAGTTGCCAACCAAC
>JAYUEU010000204.1:0-6814 GCA_043739065.1 Synechococcales cyanobacterium
TTGGCAACACAATCGAATTAATTATGAATTCGCTGAGTATTGCATGAAAGGAATGATGTATCACCGGGGGGGGAAGTTGGATGCCTATCTCGATACACCCGAATTTGTGGCCCTAGCGAATCGTGCGATCGTAGCAAAAACGAGTAAAAACTTATTGGTTCAAGCCTTCAATAAGCTGTCCCCTGATTTTCTACTAGAACAAGTCCGACAACTTTGCTACTATCGCGCACTAGGTCAGTTTTGGAACATTATGGCGGACCTGTTTTTTAACTTGGCCGATCGGTATCATCAGGGCAAAATTACGTCCATTCGTGATGTGATTCATTTTGTTAAAGATGGTCTAGTCGCAGCGGCATCAGTTCCAATTTATTATCATGTTGACATTGATGGTGAGTCCTACGAGATTATTCCTAAATCCGCTGGATTGACATTTTTGGCCGATACCGCAATTCCGTATGTTGAGACGGTATTTTTCCGATCGCTCCCCTTTATGGGAATTTTGTCTTACAACGCTCAAGCTCAGCAGCTTCCGACAGATCAATCTGAATTTGCCTATGGTGTTTTGTATGCAGATCCGATTCCGGCTGGAAGTGCTGGGGTTCCGCCGAGTTTACTAGCCCGCGACCTAATCCGTCATATGCCAGATTATCTGCGAGATTATTACCGCACCTTTAGTCGAGGCGAGACTGATTTGAGTGTGAAGTCTATTACAAGTTTTCAGAAGTCGATGTTTTGTGTGACTAGCGGCGCAATGCTCGGGTTAGCTCCGCATTCAACCGATAGCACTGATCCAAAAGACAGAGCGGAAAATCGTCAGTTCTTTGTCGCTTGGGTCGATCGATTGATTAATAGTCGATCGCAGTTAGAAGAGGTTCAAAAATAATTACACCGTCTCTTATCTCTAACTTTACCCGCCCAAATACGCTTCCAAAACGTTCACATTAGTCTGAATTTCTTCAGGAGTTCCTACCGCTAAATTTCGCCCTTCAGCCAACACCCAAACCCGATCGCATAGTCCCATAATCACATCCATATTGTGTTCAATAATCAAAAATGAAACGCCTTGACGATTCCAATATTGGATATAGTCACAAATCTGATTAATCAACGTTGGATTTACGCCAGCAGCAGGTTCATCTAATAAAATTAGTTCGGGTTTGGTCATCATCGCCCGACCAATTTCTAAGAGCTTTCGTTGTCCGCCCGACAATCCGCCAGCATAGTCATTGGCCTTCTGAATCAAACCGATCGAATCTAAGATTTCCATGGCCCGATCGCGAGCGTGTTTCTCTTCTAATACAATCCGTTTCGGTTGAGTCCAGACATTCCAAAACGTCTCGCCCGTTTGATTTTGAGTCGCCAGCAAAAGATTTTCCAGTACCGAGAGTCGGGACAAAGCGCGAGCCACTTGAAAAGTTCTAACCATGCCTTTACGGGCAATCTTATGGGGTTGAAGCTTATCAATCCGATCGCCCTTAAACTGCACAATTCCGTCATCAGGGGTAATGAAATTAGAAAGTAAATTAAAAAATGTTGTTTTCCCGGCTCCATTTGGGCCAATCAGTCCAGTAATACTACCGGAGATCACCTCTAGATTCGCCCGATCGACCGCCTGTACGCCGCCAAATGATTTCACTAATCCCGTTGCCGATAATATTGCAGACATCGCACTTTCCTAAAAAATAAAATAACTCTAAAAACGTAAATCTATTTCCCCAGCGTCAACTCATCGCGATTGCCCAGCAAACCCTGAGGCCGCCACACCATTAATCCAATTAGCAATAGGCCAATAAATACCATGCGAAATGCATCGATTTGGGACGTAGGAACCATGGGGAATAACTTACTTAAATCCCGCGTTAATGTTGTATAAATCCAGAAAATTGCCGCTCCGATCGCAACTCCAGGATTGCTACCTGCCCCGCCCAAAACCATCAGAATCCACACATTAAACGTCAAATCAGACTTGAAATTATCGGGGTAAACATTACTCTGTTGCCAAGCATAAAACGCCCCACTGATTCCCGTAATAAATCCACCAATCATCAACGACTGAAGCTTATAAGAAAACACATTTTTGCCCAATGCCTTCGCCACTTCCTCATCCTCACGAATGGCCTTTAATACTCGTCCCCACGGCGATCGGACCAACGTCTCCACCAATAAAAACACCAACGCCGCCATCAACACCGAACAAAACAAAAGACCATTCAGCACTTGATTGTCTTTAAAATTCAACATCGCGATCGTCACCACCACATCTGCCCGCAGTATAACCAGCGCACCCAACACACTCACCGCCGTAATCCACACTTTATTCGACGATTCCTGTACCGTCGCTGATTCTCCCCGGAACCGCCGCCGATACCAATGACCTAACTTCCATAGCGCCAGCCCAAACACCCCAGTCAAAAGCAAGACCATGCCATAACGCGTAAAAATGTCTGGTCGAAAATTAGCCAAGGGCAACGGGAATCCATTAATCCCGATCGCACCCGATTTTCCATCCACTAATGATTCATTATTGATAATCAACCGAACTAGCTCTGCCGCCCCGATCGTCACGATCGCCAAATAATCTTCCCGCAATCGTAGCGTCGCAATTCCCAACCCCAAGCCAAAAATCGCCGCCAACAACCCGCCCACCATCATCGCAATCGGCAACGGAAACCCATTCATACTAAACACCACTGTTCCATAAGCCCCCACCGCCACAAAACCCGCCACACCAAAATTAATTAACCCAGTAAAGCCCCACTGAAGGTTAAGACCCAGCCCGAGCATGGCATAAATGGCGATGTTTGTGATGAGGAATGAAACGTAGGTCAGAATTCCCGAATCAAAGGAGAAGAGATAGCTGAGCATCGGCAACCCGAGAAAATTATAATAATTTTAGAAAAGCAATTTACTTTAGAAAAGCAATTTACCAAGGCGTATCTTATGATGGAGACAGCGTGAAATTTACGTAATCCTTGGGCATTCTAGCCTGTAACTGTTCCCCATTTTTGTCGCTCTCTGGCCTGGTATATGCAAGCTCTGCGCGATCGTGCTCACAATTTATTAAATGTCCTCACAGATGACGAACTCGTCACTATGTGGGCCTTGATGCAGATTCAGTTTTATGACTTATATATGCTCAGTGCAGTGCAGTCAGCCAAGGAAAACTTTAAACCGGGAGATGTATTTTCTCGGGAAGAAGCGCTAGCTATTTTGACTGAACCTTTGTCAACTTCCCTTTTTGATGACACACCATGACAGGCTTTCCCGTTATTCCCGGCCGAGGCGGGCTACTGTCTCCATCCGCCTTAGAGGTTCGCTATGAGCGATCGTTTATAACAGATTTAAAACTTATTTCAACTAGCAGAGTTCGCGATCGGATCCGCCAGTTTGTGTTTAGCGATTTTTTTGAGACGAAGCATTTGCAATATTTGCCCGACTTTCGGCCCATGGGAGCAACGCAAATTTTTTATCGGTTTACCCTAGAAGAGCATCTTATCTGTATTGAGGTTACGGGACAAATTATTAAATTTGTACGGGTGTTACCCAAACCTGATGTCTAAAAATGTGAACAATATCAGAATCACAATGATGATTAGAATGGCGACTACTACAATAGCGTGAGCAAATTGTCAGGGATTGTTCACTTTTGAACGTTCCTATACTTTCTCACGTTTCGATTCCCGCTAGGCTAGACCCCGAATACACTGGACGTGGATTCAAAGAGGAGTATTTAATATTATGAACGCAACTGTACTTTGGGACCGCTATCAAGACTGGCTCTATTACCATCCAGGACTCTCGTTTTATCTAGACGTGAGCCGGATGAAGTTTGATTCTAGCTTTGTCACTGAAATGCAGCCAAAATTCGATCGGGCCTTCCGCGAGATGGCCGCACTAGAAGCAGGTGCGATCGCTAATCCAGACGAAAATCGAATGGTTGGCCACTACTGGCTCAGAGCGCCTCAGATGGCTCCAACGGCTGAAATGAAGGCTGAAATTGTGGATGCGATCGATCGGATCGAACTTTTTGTCAGTAAAATCCATAGCGGAGCCATCAAGCCTCCCACAGCAGCAAAGTTTACCGATGTGTTGTCGATTGGCATCGGCGGATCGGCCCTTGGTCCACAATTTGTGGCTGAAGCGTTGTCGCCAGATTTGCCACCAATGCCAATTCATTTCGTCGATAATACAGATCCTGCTGGCATCGATCGGGTATTGGCGAGATTAGGCGATCGGCTCAGCAGCACGTTAGTCTTGACTATTTCCAAATCTGGCGGGACCCCAGAAGCCCGTAATGGCATGTTGGAAGTCCAGAATGCCTATATGAAAGCGGGGCTAAAATTTTCAGAACATGCAGTAGCCATCACCATGGCAGGCAGTCAGCTTGATGGCGTAGCGAAAGGCGGCGGCTGGCTAGCCATATTCCCCATGTATGACTGGGTGGGAGGCCGGACCTCTGAGTTATCTCCCGTTGGCCTATTGCCTGCTGCACTCCAAGGCATCGATATTCGGGGCATGTTAGCGGGTGCTTGCGAGATGGATATTGCGACCCGAGTCGAGGACATGAAAACAAATCCAGCGGCATTATTGGCCATGAGCTGGTATTTTTCTGGGGACGGGCGCGGTAAAAAAGACATGGTGGTACTGCCTTATAAAGACAGTCTGCTGCTGTTCAGTCGTTATCTTCAGCAGTTAGTCATGGAATCAATTGGCAAACAGTATGACCTCGATGGCCAATTGGTCTATCAAGGCATTGCGGTTTACGGGAACAAAGGCTCGACGGATCAACATGCCTACGTCCAACAACTGCGAGAAGGCATATCGAATTTCTTCCTGACCTTCATTGAGGTATTGAAAGATCGATCGGGGAATTCGATCGAAGTGGATCCAGGCGTAACCAGCGGCGATTATTTATCGGGATTAATTCAGGGCACTCGGGCGGCGCTGTACGAGAACGATCGCGATTCTATTACGATCACCGTCAATGAAGTCACGGCGGAAACGGTTGGTGCATTAATTGCGTTGTATGAGCGAGCGGTCGGGCTATATGGCTATCTGGTCAATGTAAATGCTTATCACCAACCAGGCGTGGAAGCGGGCAAAAAAGCAGCGGCGATGGTGCTAGATGTACAAAGTCAGATCATGACCGTTCTTCGGACGGAAACGGCTCCGATCGGGCTGATGGATCTAGCCGTTAAAGCTAAAATGCCCGACCAAGTAGAGGCGATTTATAAAATTCTCCGCCATCTCGCCGCAAACGATCGAGGCATTGTGCTATTGGGGAACCTAGCTGAAGTCCGATCGCTAAAAGTGATATTGAAATAACTCGATTTCCCTCCAAAATCTCCCGAAAATTTAGGAGATTTTGGGTGGAGGATTTTGGTTTACATCGTTCCTCTAAACAGTCCTTGTGGTTTAAATAATAAAACCAGCACCATAATGACCAAGGCAATCCCAATTTTGTAATCCGCACTCATCAAACGCACGATCGGATACAAGAACGGATTTTGTAATAACGTCACATACAACGGTCCTAATGTCTGACTCATCCCCGCACCCACTTCCTGCGCGATCGCAATAATAAACGCCCCAAAAATAGCGCCGTAAGGATTACCAATTCCTCCTAAAATCACCGATGCAAACAGCGGCAAAATCATAAACCAACCCATATTTGGATTGACCTTTTCCAACAATCCCAACATACTCCCAGCCAGTCCCGTTAACCCCGCCGACAGCACCCACGTCCACACCACTACTCGATCGACATCAATCCCCGTCACCCGCGCCAAATCAATATCATCCGCCACCGCCCGCATGGCCTTACCGACCTTTGTATATTGCAAAACCCAATGCAACAGCCCGATCGCAGCGATCGCCATGCCCATAACAATAAAGCTATTAAAGGGCACTCGAATGCCGCTAATATTCAACGTTTCAGAAATCCGAAGATCGTAATTTTGCGGTCCTGCACCCCAAAATAGAATCACAGAATTTCGCATGGTCAGCGCTAGGCCAATGGAAATAATAATCAGCGTCGTCGGACTCGTACGTCCCCGGCGCATCCTAGCCCATAGAACTTGCTCTGTAAATAATGCAAACCCAATAACACAAAGGGTAGACAGCACCATTGCCACCCAAATATTTAACCCGAAACTATTAAATAAGAGTGTTAAATAAGCGCCCAAGGTCATAAGGTCGCCGTGGGCAAAATTGGAAAGGCGCAAGATGCCATAGGTCAGAGTGAGAGCGATCGCACTTAAGGCCATAATGCTGCCCAATGACAGACCATTCACCACCGATTGAATTAGCTGTTCCATATCAATTCAGAATCACTTCAGACCACAAGACCGCATAAATCTTACGACATTCAGGCTTCTTGCGTTAGATCTCTAGCAATTCCGACTCGCTCAATTCTTCGATCGATAACTCAGATTCTTCCTGGATTAATTCCTCGATCATTAGCTCTTCATCGGGTAATACTGCTAATTCTAGTGGCGCTTCCGGCGGAAATTCTAGGGCGATCGATCCAAGCTTACCAATCCGAAAATCATTGAGAATTAAATTAGCAGCCCGTTCTTTGTCCCCTTGATACTTCAATGCACCGAGTGCCTCTAAAAACGATTCACCCGAGATTTCGGTTGCATTGATTTTGTATTGACTGGTCAGAATTCGTTCTTGGCTCAATTTTTTTAACAAATCAACCAAGGCCGATCCGACACGCTGGTGATCATAGGCCGCTTGACCAATGTCGTCGCAAATTGCCAACTTAACCGCTGAGGCTTGATCTTCTAATTTATTCGGCAACACTCCCGGC
>JAYUEU010000205.1:0-19629 GCA_043739065.1 Synechococcales cyanobacterium
GAGCTTCGTCGGTAAACGTATAAATAATATCGGCGGGGTTCGTCATAACGGTTCCTATAGCGAGCTGCAATGGTCTATTTTTACATATCCAGACCGTAAAAAAAGACCGTGAAAAGCATCACTAATAAATGAATTTGTTTACAAATTGCATTAGAACTCAGAACTATAGAAATGGATTTAATTATCAGAATTGTTCATTAACAAATTTCCAACCACTTCAATCAAATCTTCAGGTTCTCCGATCGGCAATAGCAAAAAATATAACGGACGTAACTGAGGCAGTTCTTCCAATGTCGCCCGAACGTCCTCCGTGACTAAAATTAAAAGTTTTGCCACTGGACCTGACCCGCTTTGGGCTTTCTCCTGCAATTGCAACAACAGCCTCTCCCCGATCGTCCCATCCACCATCACCAACGCCGGAGTCGCCGCATCAAAATGCCCGATCGCCGTCTCACCATCCGCAATCCACGTCACCTGATAGCCCATGGGAGTTAAGAAATCACAAACTAAATTTGCCAACTCTTCCGTCTGCTCCACCAATAAAATATGCTGCGATACCGCATACCCCTCCGCCGCTCGAATCGGACGCGAAGCACGGGCATAATCCACTGCACTACGAATCTGTGATGGCAAATGAACCGTAAAAGTCGAACCTTTATCCACCGACGATTCCACATCAATAGTGCCACCATGCAATTCCACCAATTGCTTCGTCAGCGCCAATCCTAGCCCCGTGCCCTCATAGCTGCGCCGCCGATAAAAATCTAATTGTTGAAACTTCTCAAAAATAACCGATCGGTATTCAAGCGGAATCCCAATGCCACTGTCCACCACCTGTAAAAAAATATCCGATTCATTACCCCAAAGCCGCAACACAACATTGCCGCCCTCTGGCGTAAATTTGATGGCATTGCTTAAGAGGTTGATCAGAATTTGGCGCACCCGATAGTGATCTGCCGCAAACCCGTGGGTCGTCGTCTCGTGATAATGAAGATGGTCGTCGAGAGAAAGCTGAATCTGTTTCGCCTCAGCGCTAGGTGCAAATTCCTGAAGAAGCTGCACGGCAATATCACCCATGATCAGATTGGTACAATTAAGTACGGTTTGACCACTTTCAAGCTGGGATAAATCCAATATGTCGCTAATAGTTGCAAGCAGTCGCTTCCCCCGATCGTGAATGGTTTCTAGATAGGCACGTTGTTTTTCCTCCGGAATTAATCGTTCTGGCGTTTGGCGCAACAGAGTCGAAGCCATCCCGATCACGCAGGTTAAGGGCGATCGTAATTCATGACTCACCAGGGCCAAAAAATCAGATTTCGCTCGGTCCGCTGTCTGAGCCAGAAACAAAGCATCCCGTAAATGTTGAGTCCGTTCTAATACTTTTTCCTCTAGACTCGATTTCTCCGCTTGCAATTCTGCATAGAGACTGGCTTGATAAATTGCGATTGCCAAATTATCTGCAATCTGTTGAAGCCCCTGCCGTTCTCCATCCTGCCAAATTCGATCGCCGCCACACTGATGAGCCACCAAAAATCCCCAAATCCCGGTCTGGAGACGAATGGGCAAAATCAATTCCGCAGTAATGGGAGTCCGATCGGGAGAAATAAATGAAAGTGATGGGGTATGATCAAACGGCTGAATCGTTAGCTTTCCCGCATGAATCAAGTCAACCAACGACGGGATCTCAGGATTTGCCAAGGATTCGCAGACAATCCCACGGGGCACCGCCGAACCGAACCCAGTTGGAGCCGTGCCATGGTGCTGCTGATAAATCAACAACCGATCGATCGCCATGAATTGTCTAAGTTCCTGAACCGTCTGTTTTAGAATACTTGGCAAATCACGACTCTGATACACAAGCGTCGTAATGCGATTGATAAGGCGTTCCTGCTCAATCTGGTGTTGCAAATCTTCTGCCAACAAGCGACGAACCATATGAGCGCCTATAAACTGCGATCGCAGCCAAATGTGATGGAACTTATCAAATTTTAAGTCTCAAATTTTAAGTCAGGTGTCTCTTTAAACTACTCTTTAAACTAGGTGTCTCATTGTACGAGATAACCGACACTAGAGGTTAAATGCCAAGATCAGATTAATGACATCTCAATGACATCAGACCGCAATATGAGTCCGGTTTACTAATACATAGAATTACTATTTCACCTCAGTTAATAATCTCACATCAGCTAATAATGAACTTTAATCATACAGGTATTGACTGGACTCCCGAAATAGTTACTCGCGTAATGAAAAAACGATTTAATAATCTCTTTCAACCGCTACTAAAATTTTTGACAATAGGCTTTATTGGATTGTTTCTATTGATCGTTTATATGGAGAAGGTTGAGGTCGCCTGGATAGAGGTTGTACAGGTTCCCATGATGTTGCCTCATTTAGCGCCTGAGCTAGAGGGCTACCGGATTGTTCAAATTACCGATGTTCATGCTGATGACTGGATGAATACCGATCGCATTGCAAACATTACCCGTCAAATCAATGATCAACAGCCTGACCTCATTGTACTAACTGGAGACTTTGTGTCTGAAGAGGCCGATCGTTATTCCCCAGCTCTGAAAAGCTTTTCTAAACTTAAAGCGCCCGACGGTTCCATAGCAGTTTTGGGCAATCATGACGAAGCGACCGACCCACAGCTAATCACCAATGTCCTAGAATCAAGTGGCGTTCGAGTGTTACAAAATCAAGTCGTGACAATCACTAGCAAAGGCGCATTCTTAAATATTGCAGGGTTAGGCGATACTTGGAGCGGCAACGATGACATGGAAAAAATTTTACGACAGCTTCCTGCCATTGGAGCATCCATCATGCTGGCCCATGAACCTGATGTCGCCGATCGTACCGCTGAAACTGGAAAATTTGACCTACAGCTTTCTGGCCATACCCACGGCGGACAAGTCAGTTTACCGTTTGTCAACCTCGTAACGCCGCCCTTGGGTCATAAATATCCGGTTGGCCAATACCAAATCGGAGATTTAATTCAATACACTAGTCGAGGCGTTGGAACATCAGGCATTCGAGTTCGGTTCAACTGTCGTCCCGAAATCACAGTTCTGACGCTCCATGCACCCACTCCTGAATCTGCCAATATTTTGTAATAGGGCTGTAATAAAACGGTGTACTAATTTGACTAGGATCTTTACGCCGCTATTACAGCTTTCCTTTCAGACCGTAGCGCTGATATTGCTTTGCGCGATCGAGATCTCGAAGCAACCGCCGTCTTAGATTTGATAATCCAAGATTTAATCCCGTCATCATTGATCAACAGTGTGTCAAGTGAGGGAACTGTCATCGTTCGTCGCCCAAACTTAAGCCGTTCGCCCACCACATAGATTTTTAGTGTGCAACCCGTCCGATGATCCCAAAATATACGATCGTTTTCTGGCATAGGCTTGATGCGCTGGTGAATACAAACACTTAGAAAGTGCTCATAGCTTCTAGCCGACATAATCAATTCAATGGATGGCCCAGTAGAAGAAGATAGTGCCTTAACCAATGGCCCAGTAGAAGATAATGACATCAGAGCGATCGCCGATCGACCAGTAATCGCATGATCAATGCGCATTCGATTTAGACTACGAGACAAGAAGGTAATGGTATTAAACACATCTCCACATTGTGAGTAGTTAAGGGGATTACTAGACTTCTTTACTAAGAGCGGATGAAGTGACGAGAAAGCCAACTCCTGTATTTTTGGTGGGATTGCGAGATTGCGATCTACTACGCTGGTTGCACATTTCGCTTTTGCGCATTTCATTTCATAACTCATTAGAATCCCCTTTCAACTAAGTCGGCCCAATTGACCAACCGATAAATGCATGGTTACAACTTGATATAGAGCAAAATCAACTTACGTCTTGACATCTTGAGGGAACGAAACGAACAATTTCGGAAATTCGATATTGAACAGAATCTTGACCACTAGCACTTGAATACATGGTAAATCACGTTTAGCCTGTGACCTACGACACTAATGCCTGTAATATTTATGCACAAAATAGAAGATCATCTAACATTAAATTAAAAAAATGTTTTATATATTATTTTATATAAAGTTTAAGCAAAATTTACTCAGATTGGAGTGATGAAGAACATCTATGGTGAGCATTACAAGACTTACATAGTTAAAGTATTAGCCTTGGATTATGCCGTCTTCTTGAATTATTAGATGTCGCCTCCGCCACAAAATACTATTCCCCCAGCAACCGATTAACCATGTTAAAAAACTTATAAAATCCCGTAGGAGAAGCCACGGGAACCAGGCAGTAAGTGGCCTTGCATCCATATTCCAGCAGGCGATCCCCGCTTGTAAATAGCGCAGTATGACCAAACTAAAACTCACTTGTTGCATCCATACTGGAATTCCTGGAATTAGCAATGAAGCAATTAATAAAATCAGTGAATATACTGAGCCGAAACAAAACAACATGGTGTAGTAAGCATTGCCTTTATTAAAGCGAATTGTACGTGACCATCGAAGTTCCCGTATATACAATTGATATAAGTTTTCATTACCCGTATCGGATTCTAGAACGCTGGATAAAAATTCTATAGTTGCTCCTGTTTGGGCACAACGTTTACCGAGATTATAATCTGAACCAATCCGATTGAGATGGAGTCCTCCCGCTTGCTTCAGCGTATCTCGGTGCAACGCGATCGTCATGCCAATAGCAAACCTTAACCCGCCATCAAGTTTACGTGCAATCAGTGCACTGGGAATAAAGTCACAACATCGATTCAGAGATGCGATCGCGCTGCTTAGTGTTTTTGGCTGGCGGGCAATAAAGGCACAGGTGATTAGGTCAGCGTGATGATGCACCAAGGGAAACATTACGTCCCGAATGTAATGGGACGTTACTGAAATGTCGCTGTCAGCAAAGATGAGCCATTCGTGATGAGCGGCTTCCAGGAGGTAGCTTAATGTACTGTCTTTGTAGTTAGCTCCACGGGGCGGTAAGTTGATGAACAGTCGGACACGATGAGGATAGATCGCCTGAATTCCTTGCAGAATAGGAATTGCAGGATCTTGTGGGTCAGAGATCCCAAACAGAACTTCGTATGGTCCGCAGTCGATTTGTTGGCAGAAGGCTTCCCAGTTGCGCTCTGCCCGATCGTCCAACCCGCAGATCGGCACCATGAGCGAAACAGACGCAGCTCTGACGGCGGAGTCATAGATTGGTGTAAGTTGTTTTCGTTGCCATGGTTTAAAAAAGTCCACCGTCGCCCAAATGCAGGCAACATAAAACAATCCACAGCCTATAAATAATATTCCCATCAAAATCTCCACAATCATTCTCTACACCTCCGAAATATAATAAATATTGTTTAGAGCGAATATTGTTTTGAGTGAACATTTATCTAAATCAATAATCAATATCAATTTTCGGCAATTAAGCAAGTAATTAAGCAATACTGCCGCGCTTTCTAGCTTCTTTATAAGAAGTTCCCACATTGCGAATCCCCGCCCGAATCATTTGTTGTTCTAATAGGGCAAAAAACCGCGATCGATCGCCCCCTCGCACGACGGCCTGATTGTGGGCTTCAGCCAATGCAACTGGATACCCATAGCCCTTCGTCACCTGGGCTAAAACTAAACTCAAGGCCGAACTCAGCAAAGCATTATCCATCGCAACCCATTCCGGCACTTCCACCCGTGCCACTTCGCTGCCCACATGGACATAGCAAAAGTAAATGCATTGTTCTTCATAGAAACTCTGAATTTTTGCAGAACTTTTCCACAAGGGCGATCGTTCTCCCGGCTTTAACAATCTTCCCCACAATGCACTATCTCGCAAGGGTTCCAGCACTTGACAGGGCGCTTTATCGGGGAGATTGTTGCAGTGACTCATACAATCGGGAGCGGTATAAGGACAGGTTTGAAGCCGTAAAAAGTTGAGGCTTTCACCACTACGAGATGCGCTGATATAGCCCACCATAGGCACCCGGGCACGCTGCAACGATCGCCATGCTGCCAAAATCGGTTGCAAAATTTGGTCTCGTGCTTCGCTGGGGAGTTGTTCCAAAAACCAATAAATCAACGATCCATCCACCATGGCAATCGTGGGGACGGCGATCGTGGTTCCGGTTTTAGGTGTGGTGGGAGTTGGATTGGGCTCGGCAATTAATGAAAGTTGTTGGGATGATTTTTTAAGCCGTTTCGGAGTGACGATCGGTTCTAAATCAAATTCTTCTAACTCAGGTTCTATAGTCTCAGCTATCAGATCCAATAGAGGAAGATCTGATGGCAGGTGAACGCCCCGAAGCAGTGGGTTTTGATGGAGTCTAGATTGATGGTGATGGGCATATTGAGCGAGTTCAGCTAAGACTTCGATTTCGGTAATCGTCCGACGATAACTCATCCATTCTTCAGTGCGAATGCCCCATTGTCGGGATACAAATAAGTCTTCAGGCCGATAAAATACTTCTGGAAGACTATCAAGAAGGGGCTGTTTTCCTTGGCCATAATGCAGAACAATGCGACCTGTATTGATTAAGTAACAGTAGGCAATTTCGTGATGGCTAGGTGCAATTTGGGAACCGTCGGTGGCGATGACGGTGTGAGCTTGAGGTGCTAAAGGAATTGATGCACGAGTTTCTAAGCCTTCAACCGGAATAGCAGCGGTAAAAATGAGCCGATCGCGCCAATGATCCTGCCGATCGACCAAATCTGCCTGTATGGTTTGGGCTTGGGCAATCAGAATTTCGGCATAGTCAAGTTTCTGTTTCAGAGCCGTTGACTCATTGGCCAAATGTTGACTAATGCCCTGCATTTGCCGCGCTAACTGATTAAAGTCAAGCATATGCCATTGGGAATAAGATGGTGTTAAGGAGATAGTTCTTGCGCACCATCATAACGGAAGGCGCAAATAAATTATCTAACTTAGACGTTTAAAAATTCAGGTATTTAAAAACTCGGTCAATGTGACAAGCTGAATCCGATCGATCTTTTGGGCCAGATCGTGATCTCTCGGAAGACTATAGCCCCAATCCGCAAACAATAACTTTACGGAATCCAGTTCAGGATTAATCGCGATGGTTTGTAGGGTTTTGAGCCGATCTTCAATGAAGGTGATGTGGCTATAATTCGGCAATAATTCCAGTAAGGTCTCGTATTTAGGTCGCGTTCTTTCTTTACCATAAATGTGAATAGGTTCAAGTTCAACACCATTCCGATCGAGCAATGCTTGAATAAACCGGGCTTCTTTAGTGCTAATGATGACAAAGTGATCCAGCAATTTTAAATAATCTAGTATTCCTGGATAAAAATCATGCAAGGATAGCCACTTATCTAAATCCTCATCAATCCACCGATCGCGAACTTGATCCATAACCTGCCCTACATCCAGCGGAGTCAGTCCATGGTGATGCAATAGCTCTAATGAAATATTCGACCAGTCACTTAAGATATTAGACTCTGTAAATCCCGATTCCAAGGCATGAATCACAACAGGCATTTCCCAGCCCGTTTCAACCACCGGACGCAACCGACCAAATGCATTCTCTAATTCTCTAGAGGGCAATTCACGATCATGGCCCCAAATCTTACTATAGACCTGCCAAGAGGTCTGGAAATACTCACGTAGTCCATTGCAGACTACACCATCAAAGTCAAACGCTAATACGCTAGATAACGACATTGCCACTCTAAAGCCAGAAAATATGATTATAATCTAACTGTTACGTTTTGTAAAAATCTATCCAGACTATAAGTTACTACATATCTAAAACTGGGGCGCTAGGATTCGAACCTAGGAATGCCGAGACCAAAACCCGGTGCCTTACCACTTGGCGACGCCCCATTGCGTTCCACGTAAATGAATATAGCAGACTACCCTAGGTTGCTGTCAATACTCTTTAGGTGTTTTATTTTCAGAGCGGCTTTTGGAATAGATCTTCTGTTTTGTCGTGTTACTTTAGGACTCTAGGAAGGATGTGATTCCTAAAACGTGCATTTTGAGGAGTGAGCCGCGTGAATGCAGCAGAACAAGCAAATACTCTTGAAAATGTCACTAAGATTGCGACCGTTGTCAACATTTTCAAACGATCGTTCCCGGATTCCAAATCTGACCTAAAGCCATGGGCTACAGATTTAGACACTCGTGAGCAGGTCGATCCTGATTCCATCGATATAGGATTTCACTTCCCCGGCTGGAGTCGTCGGTATCAATGTCGCAGTGTGTTGGTGCAGGTGCGGTTTTACCAGGATCCAGAGTCAAAGGAACGACGGGCAATAGGGGCGGAGGTCGCTGGTTTTAATCATGTGGGCGAGCAGTGGCGGCTCTCGACGGTAAAAGATTGGTGCTTTGTTGGAGCGGCCATACCGGAAAAGGAGGCTCAGAGTGCACTGAAGGGGTTTTGTCGTGAGCTGTTGACAGTGTTTAATCATCGCGAGTCGGATACGTCTTCGGTGTAGTGTCTTCGGTGTAGGGGCACATAAAAAAATCAGCTATGCCTACGATCGGACACGACTGATTAGGGGGTCTATCAATTAGCTAAGCAATCAAAATGCTTACATCGCACAATGGCTATATCATTCTGCAAGCTGCGAAATCGGCTTGAGAACTGTTTTCTCCTTAACATGACGCTTAGTCACAACCCATTCTGTGTTACCTAGCAAATGGTCATAGACGGCAATAATTGCAATCATGCTCTTAAATACGCAGTAAAACGGAATGAAGACGCAATACACGAGATACGCCCAAGATGGTTGGGGGTTTTCTTTGTGGCGGACGATCCAGGCTGCGATCGCTTGGGTTGGTCCACTCAGTAAGGTCAATGCGGTAGTAATCCAAAAATAAACGGGATCAATTTCTGGCATATCCGTTTGACTCAAACTGAAACTCAACAAAATTGGAAACGTCTGAAGCGCTACAAAATGGAATGTTGCACTAAAGACTAACAACATTGTCCAGTAGCCTTTCTGCCAAGGATCCAAAAATGAGGATTTCAACAATGGAATCTGATGTTCTATTGCAACTTCGGTCCAGCCCTGTGCCCACCGTTTACGCTGAGACCAAAAGGACTTTATGTCTTCCGGTGCCAGTTCAGTCGTGATGATGCGAGGATCGTGAACAATCTGATGACCGTCTAGCATCGCTCGTAAACTAGCATCAATATCTTCCGTCAGCATGTCGGGCGAAAATTTCACCTGTTTCAGACTTGAGGTTTTCCAATAGCCATTGGAGCCGCAGAAAATTCCGGTATCAAATAACAATGACTTCGCCGGATGACTCGCGCCATACATGCATTCAAATTCCACTGCAATCATTTGGGTCATGAAATTGAGGCCAAAGTTACGAATCACATTGCGGCCCTGAACTGCCGAATAACGTCCCGTCGAGAGCCAGTTCCAAGCAATTTCAAAACTGTCAGGACTAGGACGATGATCCGCATCCAGAATTCCCGTGATTTCGCCTTTGACCATTTTCATCGCCGCATTCAGGTTCTCCGCTTTCGATCGGCTTCCCTCAACACGCAACAATTTCAACTCGGGATTCCGGGCGGCTAGATCCGCAAGTTCGGCTTCGATCTCGGGTAAGTCGATTGGCGTGTTGTAGGCCAGCACCAATTCAAACCCAGCCTCCGGACGCTGTATGGTGTCGAGAATATACTTCAGTGTTTCTAAAATAATGCTTTGCTCGTTGGGCAAATAAGCTGCAACAACTAGAGAACAACTAGGAACCACTTGGTCCAGATCTGAACCGACGGGTAAAAAGAATGCAGGATTGCGGTGACGGAGTCTCAACACACGTTGAATTAGCCCAAGTCGGGGCCGTTTACTGACGCGTTTAGAACTATAGGTGACGGCGGTTGCAATCGCTTCTCCCATGACGATGATCGATGTGATGAAGTACAACACTGGAATCATCCAATGGAGCGCTAAGAGATTGCCTTGATTATGCAAAATAAAGGTGTAGACGATCGCAGGAAAGCCGATTACTACAACATGCGTAAAAATGATTTTGTCGAGAATAGTCCCGAACATTACAAAGGAAGATTTAAATAGGTTCGGGAATTGTAAGTTTCTCAACATTTGGTTTCTGGATAGACCCTTTCGCATAATAGTGTGGTCAAAAGCAAGGGGGAAATGAGTATCAATACTTAGTGTAATGCACCCTATGTAAAGCTGTATGTAGCATACTCTATGAATCCAGAAGCGGGATCATCCTTATAGCGATCCGAATAGTGATCCGATCTGCCGATCGATGTTTCCAGAAATTATGCCTAAGTTCATCATTTTTAATCGGTTATCGCCTCAATTTTAATGGATAAGCAATTTGGAAAATTCTACTAAAAAACCGCCAGCAATCAAATACTGACGGTTTTATCAAGTTGATTTAAATCTCAGAGTCTAATCAATCAGAGTCTAATGAGTTAGATACGAGCCATAACTTGTGCTTTTTCTGGGACAGTTGTGTATTCTGCAACAATCTGACGCAGTTCATCACCTTCAATTGTTTCACGCTCTACCAGCAAATCAACCAAGCGATCGATCACTTCGCGGTTTTCACGAACAATCTTCAGCGCAACTTCATAGCCATGTTCTGCCAGCATTCGCACTTGGGAATCGATCCGAGCTTGGATTTCTTCGGAGCATTCTGAACGGGTGGTCCAGTCGCGGCCTAAGAACACTTCGCCTTGCTGACTACCTAAGGAGACCGGACCCAAATCCGACATGCCGTAGCGAGTCACCATTTGACGGGCTAAACCGGAAACCATTTGTAAGTCTCCGCCTGCTCCAGTCGTTACTTCAGCATCACCAAAGACAACTTGTTCGGCTGCGCGTCCACCTAAAGCTCCAGCAATCCGGGCCATAAGCTGCGATCGTGACACTAGACCAGAGTCTTCATTCGGCATGAACCAGGTTAAGCCTTTCGCTTGTCCGCGAGGAATCAAGGTGACTTTCTGGACTGGATCGTGGTCCTTCACTAAGGTGCCAACGATCGCATGACCAATTTCGTGATAGGCAATCAAGCGCTTGCTCTTGCTGTCGGTTAGCGGTGTGCCTTCCATTCCAGCAACGACACGATCGACCGCTGCATCAATTTCATCCATCGTAATTGCATCTTTACGACGACGGGCGGTGAGAATTGCAGCCTCGTTAAGAAGGTTCGCAAGATCGGCACCGGAGAACCCAGGAGTCCGACGAGCAATAGTGTCTAAGGAAATATCATCCCCTAGTTTTTTGTTGCGGGCATGAACCTGCAAGACTTCCAAACGACCTTTGATGTCGGGAACATCGACTTGTACTTGACGATCGAAACGACCGGGACGAAGCAATGCCGCATCCAAGACATCCGCTCGGTTGGTGGCCGCAACAATGATGATGCCGGAGTTGCCTTCAAAACCATCCATTTCCGTTAGGAGTTGGTTGAGGGTTTGTTCACGTTCGTCGTTTCCGCCGCCAATTCCAGCGCCACGTTGACGACCGACTGCATCAATTTCATCAATAAAGATGATGCAAGGTGCGTTTTCTTTAGCTTTTTTGAACAAGTCACGAACGCGAGATGCGCCGACTCCGACAAACATTTCGACGAATTCAGATCCAGAGATGCTGAAGAATGGTACGCCCGATTCTCCTGCGATCGCCTTAGCCAAAAGTGTTTTACCCGTTCCAGGAGGTCCGACAAGCAGCACACCCTTAGGAATTTTTGCCCCGATCGCACTGAATTTCTCAGGGGTTTTCAGGAAGGTTACAACTTCTTGAAGCTCTTCTTTAGCTTCTTCAATCCCAGCAACATCGTCAAACATCACGCCTGTTTTAGCATCCATTTGGAAGCGCGCCTTGGATTTACCAAAGTTCATCGCTTGTCCAGGACCACCCGGCATGTTGTTCGATCGGCGGAACAAGAAAAATAAGCCTGACAGCAGAATAATCGGGAACACCAAGTTGCCCAAAATGCCCAAGAGAGCGCCATCATTGCCCACAGGATGGGAATCTAATTCAACATTAGAATCACGCAATCGTGCGATTAAGTCTGGTGAACTACCCGGTAAATCGACCCGTAGCCGTTGCACCCGATTATCCAATTCAGGATCAAACGCTTCCACAATTGCTGTCCGTCCGCCATCATACAGATCAACACTCTTGACGCGTTTAGCATCTAGATATTCCAGAAACCGCCCGTAGGTCATCCGAGTGCTGGCCGCATTGCGGGCGGTATTATTTGCCGGGTTCGTGGTCATGGGCATGAACGAACTCTGCCAGATAAAAAATCCGACAACAATAGTAGGTAATGCCCACAGCAGAACAGTCTTCAGAGTTGGTTTCATAGAGTCAATACGCTCTTAAGGTTTGAATGCAACGGCTTAGAGAAAAACTTTGCCCGATTTGGTGAACCCATCTTAGATTTATGAATCTTATGGATCCACCGTTTAATGGATAATCGTTTAATCCTGAGAACATTTGTTAACTTAATTTAACATTAATCATTAACCTTCGGGAATCAAGGTTGAGCTTCGGACTCCCGAACTGGCTACAAAGATTTGGCAGTCCCGGTTGGTGAATCTAGAAAGCGACGATCGGTCCCTACCGCGCTAAGCTAAATTCCTGAGTGAACGACTGACATAAATACTGACGGCTGCGAATCTGTGCGAGGGGAAGAGATTTCATGACTGTTATTCAAGGAAATTGGCTGCTCGCCATCGCTCCAGAGACTACTCCAGACAGTGGCGTGCCCGATGCGAAATTTTTTCTGTGGGCCGAAGAGTGGCGTAGCGGTGTAATTGCGGAAGAATCGATCGTGAATTCAGCCAACCCTCTGCCGTATCCTCTGCATCCTCATAGCATGAGCAGCGAGAACTTACGGAATTGGTTAAAACAGCAAACCCTCTGTCCGTTACCGGCTCAGACTGCATTTAGGAGTGAAATCTGCACTATTTCATTACCAACGGTGGACGGATTACCGATCATTTCTGAACAGACCGATCGGGAAGTTGAATCGATCGTGTTACAACCTTGGGCCGTTCAAGGAATTTCGCTTTCTATCTCTGAGGCATATCACTGGCTATCCCATTTACCGCTGCATTGTCAAGACTCCTCATGGGCGTGGATGAGCGACAGTTTGTTGTATTGGGTTCACATGGTTCGATGGAGTCTAAGCTTGATGGTTCGCGGGAAATATTTGCCGCAGGTATTGGGTGAAAAACATTCTGTCGCTTACTGGACTGTTCTTCTCGATAGTGCGACAGATCAATCCCATTTACAGCATTTTGTCCAAAGCTTTCCCCAAAGTTGTCGTTTTTATGGGTTGGAATCTCAGGAATTATTGCCCCTTAAACGATCGCAAGATCTAAAAATCTACTTGATGACTGTGTTGGATGTGGTGATTAACCATGCAGTGCGATCGGTTGCCCCAGTGATCACGCCGACCACCAGTCTCAGTCCTTGGCTAAAACTATTGGAAACTCAGATCTCGGGGACAATCGCGGCAACATTAGCACCGCAGCTTGAGGCATGGTATGCGCCGTTGCAAGATGCGAGTCGTGCGTTTCGGGTAGCGATTAAGTTGAATCCTCCGCAGTATGGGGCAAGGGAATGGCAGTTGGAGTATGGGTTGCAGGCGGTGACGGATTCGCGGATTTGGATGACAGCGGCGCAGGTTTGGAAGTCTCCCGCATCTCGGTTGGAATGGTCGGGACTGCGACTGAACGATCCTCACGAGACATTCTTAGCCGGGTTGGGCAATGCCTCAAAACTGTTTCCGATATTGGAATCTAGCCTCAGAACCTCTCGACCGATGCAGGCGATTTTGGATGCAAACCAAGCCTATGAATTAATTCGATCCGTGCGCTTTAAATTACAAGATCATGGCATTGGGGTCTTATTACCAGCGGGTTTGAGCGATCGTCAAGAGAATACGCGATTTGGGCTTAAGCTGTCTGCTGATTTGCCTAAACTCAAAGGCGAACGGCCACGAATGGGATTACAAGGGCTGTTGAATTTTAAATGGGATCTAGCGATCGGGAAGCAGACCATTAGTAAGGCAGAATTTGAACGACTGGTGGCCCTGAAAATGCCGATCGTTGAGATTAATGGCGAATGGGTTGAACTCAAACCTCAGGATATTCGGGCAGCTCAGGCATTTTTTGACAATCGCAAAGTGAATCCGACGCTGACATTAGAAGATGTGTTGAGAATTGGATCGGGGGATGGAAAAATCATTGAAAAGCTGACGGTCGTGGACTTTGAAGCCTCGGGAGTCCTGCAAGAATTGCTCCAAACTCTACAGAACAATCAAACGCCGGACCCAATTGAATCACCCGCTGGATTGAATGGCACATTGCGACCCTATCAAAGCCGAGGGGCTGGCTGGCTGGCTTTTCTGGAACGCTGGGGATTGGGTGCTTGTCTTGCGGATGATATGGGATTAGGGAAAACCGTGCAGTTTTTGACCTTGATGCTGCATTTAAAAGAACAAAATGCGCTGACGGGACCAACATTATTAATTTGCCCAACGTCTGTGATGGGAAACTGGGAGCGGGAGGTTCGGAAATTTGCGCCGAGTTTGACGGTATTGTTACATCACGGACCGGAACGATCGCAAGGCTCGAATTTTGTGACGCGCAGCCAAAAGATCGATCTCGTAATCACCAGTTATGCCCTCGTCAATCGCGATATTAATACGCTTAAACCTATTTCTTGGCGGGGTTTAGTTTTGGATGAAGCGCAGAATATTAAAAATGCGGATTCCAAACAAACCCAATCGGTCCGAGAACTGACGGGACAATTTCGGATTGCCTTGACCGGAACGCCTGTGGAAAACCGTCTTTCTGAACTTTGGTCCATTATGGAATTTCTTAATCCGGGCTATCTCGGATCTAAACAATTTTTCCAACGACGATTTGCAATTCCGATCGAAAAATATGGTGACACGATGTCATTGCAAATGCTACGGAGTATGGTTCAACCGTTTTTATTACGCCGTTTGAAGACCGATCGGACTATTATTCAGGATTTGCCAGATAAACAGGAAATGACAGTATTTTGTAATCTTGCGCCAGCTCAAGCAGCTCTTTACCAAACCATTGTCGATCAATCTTTGGCTGACATTGACGATGCTGAGGGTATTCAACGACGCGGAATGATTTTGGCTCTATTGACGAAACTAAAACAACTCTGTAATCACCCGGAACTTATTGATAAAGAGAATGTGTCTGATATTGCAACATTAAGCCGTGATTCTGGAAAACTGAAGCGACTGATTGAGATGTTGGATGTGGTGATTTCTGAGGGCGATCGGGTATTAATTTTCACGCAGTTTGCAGAATGGGGAAAACTATTGCAAAAGGTTCTCGCCCATGAATTCAATGAAGAAGTATTGTTTTTGTATGGTAGTACGCCGCGCATTAAACGAGAGGCAATGGTCGATCGGTTTCAGCAAGATCCAAATGCACCAAAGATTCTGATTTTGTCATTGAAGGCGGGCGGAGTTGGATTGAATTTAACCCGTGCAAATCATGTGTTTCATTTCGATCGGTGGTGGAATCCGGCGGTGGAAAATCAGGCGACGGATAGAGCATTTCGGATTGGACAAACCCGCAATGTACAGGTTCATAAGTTTGTTTGTATTGGCACATTGGAGGAAAAGATTCACGACATGATCGAAAGCAAAAAGGCGTTGGCGGATCAAGTCGTGGGGGCAGGAGAATCTTGGATTACGGATCTTGATACGGATCAGCTTCGGAAGCTTTTAGTCTTCGATCGAAGTTCAATGATTACAGAATGAATATAGATCTCTCTACAATCTATTGATGTTGAGGTTTTGACTATGAAACAATCAAATTCTGGAGCTATGAACACCTTAAATCAATGGATTATTTAGAGATGTCGCTTAATTGCGAAATAGTCTGCATGAACCAAGTAGCGGCGGTGATATTGGTGCTTTCGGCTAATTGCTCTAGGGTTTGCTCTAAAAGCTCGATCGGCAATCCAGCTAAAGCAGCAGAGGTTTCACAGATTTGATATTTACCATTACTCTGTAATTGAAAGGCTAATACTTGCCGACCTTTGACATCAATCACCCAATATTCTGGGACGCCCAAAGCCGCATAAAGACGCTTCATTTCATCAAGATCTGAGGCCAATGTTGTATCCGCAACTTCCCCCACTAAATCCGGAACGGGCCATTTATCCAAATCAATTCGACGGGGTTCGCCTTTACTCCATGTTGGGGCATTATCACCTAGATACAATACTAAATCAGGTGCAGCGGCTTGCTGTCCCGGCTTCTCCATCAAACAGCCGCCCAACGATTTTGCAGTCTGTTCTGGATGAAGACTAAACCAAAAGCCAAGAATCATAGTGAATAAACCATTCACCTCGGCATGTCTGATTCCTTCCCAACCCATCACATTCACTAGTAGAAATCCATCATGAAAAAAGTAACGTGAATATTCGGGTGCCTTACGATCGTCTCGGCAACGCTCATAGTCGGCCCAAGTTGCAGCTTGCCAAATGGGAGAATGAATTATTTCTTTTTGTTCTGAAGCGATAGAAGTAATCATATGCGCTAAAAGTTTCATAGAACTATGATTAATTATACATGAATAGCAGAATGAACTGCACAGCGCGTCATTAAAGCTGATTTCGCATTTTAAGTTGGAGATAACGATCGACTAACTGATCTGAAATTTGATTAACGGGCGCATCTAACACTAAAACACCTTTACGCTTTAATTGTTCAAAGGCAACCCGACGCTGAGCTAATAAATCCAACGCTACCGATCGTTCGTAGGCCGCTTTCAGCCGATCGTTTACGTCTTCGGTACTCTGTGCAATACGATCAATTTCGGGATCTCGCAATGCTACACAGAATCGTAAATAGCGCGGAGCCAGCCGTCCTAAGGCAACTAATAATTCTGAAGATGCAGTGGTATCTATTAAATCGGTAATGACAACTACCAATGCTCGCCTCGATTGTTGACTCAAAATAGAATTAACTGAAGTCAAATAATCGGGTTCTGTTAAGTCAGGTTGAATAGGCGTAAGTTTCTCTAACAACTGCTGAAAATGGGCTTCTCCCCGCTGCGGTGGAATCCAAGTATGAATGGCTCGATCAAATACCGCCACTCCCACCCGATCGCCCCGTTTAATCCCTGTTAGTGCCAATGCCAATGCTGCATTTAATCCCCAATCAAACCGCTGTAATGATTCAACATTCGCCGTCATCAGCCGTCCCCGATCGAGCATGATGATCATTGTTTGTTCCTGTTCAGGTTCCAAAACCCTCACTAAAGGACGACTTCGCCGCGCTGTCGCTTTCCAATCAATCAATCGAGGATCATCGCCTTCACCATATTCCCGAAGTTCAGCAAATTCTGTACCAATTCCAAATTTACGCCGTTGTTTGAGTGCACCGGAGGTTTGTAATGCTAGACGAATAGTGAGCGATCGTAAGGCTAATAGATCAGGATAAACATTTACTATTTCTGTTTCATGAGTTTTCCAATCCATCCAAACTAAACCCCAAGGACTAAGCTGTCGCACTTGAATTTTGCCCCATTGGTAAGCTCCGCGCAGGGTTGGCCTTGCGGTATAGGTGAGCTGTTTGGTTTCGTCGGCAGCAATTTTGGTGGATAGAAAAGTCTGAGAGACAGTGAAATGGTCGAGGGGATAGCCATCTCGGATTTGAACGATTGCAGGCCGATCGTCGGATTGTAAGACTAATGTGACGGGATTATCACGGCCAATAGAAAGTTTTGACTGTGGCTGACGAGTGACCCGTATTTTTTTATTGCTACCATTCCAGAGATCTAGTAATGCTACAAATAAAATCACACTATCAAAAAGTAGCATTAGGATTAATGCAATCCCGATCGTATTTCCACTCCCACCCAATGCTGCAAAAATAGTCGCAACAAGACCCCCGAGAGTGAGAAGTAGATACGATCGAAGAGTTGGAATCATAATGAAATTAGAGACTAGTTAGTTTTATTCTATACCAAATCAACTGGTCTCGATCGCCTGATTCATCAATTCAAAATCACTCCCATCGATCGAGTTCTGCTGACCAATATTGAACCAGCGCAATCGTACTAGCGCGTCTTGATTCAAAGGTCGCAGCAATCCAAATTAAGGCCAATCCTAATGTAATTCCTAAGGCCCAAAGTAACATTGAGTAATTGCTGATAAATACAATAAGTTGTCGTAGAACTTGAAACAAAAACAATAGTGTTCCGACATAAAGATAAGCTCTAGTCCGCAGTACTAATCCGATCGCCACTAACCCCAATCCTAATAGGATGACAAACAGTCCCAACGTCCAATTCAACTCCGCTTGAACTAATGCAGTTAATGACAAAAGACCGATCGCTAAACACCTTATCCAGTGACGTTTTTGGCGATTATTATTACCCTGAAATCCTGGATCACACTCCACCGAAAACACCATCGCCACCGACACCACACTCACATACCACAACGGATCATTCAGCCCCCAGACATGTAATAGTCTGAATGAAGCCCACATCCCCAGCAATACACTGACATAACTCAGACCAAACCGCTTACTTGCGATCGCTAACCAAGCATAGAAACTCCCGGCAATTATTAATCCTGGAATATTCACAATCCAGGCGGTCAGGATTAATACAATTCCCGGCAGCGCAATTGCACAATTACGCATCGGATCGACAGATGGCCACCCCAACCGAACCCAAGGCACAACAGCCAAACCAAATGCAATCACAGAGGCGATCGCGACACCCCAAGGATGTAATACAGTATTCGGCAAAAATCTCGATAATACAATCTCGATCGCTACGCATAATGTAATCACGGCAGGGTATAGCCAATTACTATGATTACGACCTTGAACAAATCCATATACACTCAACAATTCAAAACATAATGCTAAGTTCCACAATCCCACAACGCTTAAGGATGAATTAAAACTAGATAGTGTGACAAAAATCGCAATTCCAGTCGCAATGGTCCAGTGAAAATTGGGTGAAATTTGAGCTTCTTCATTTGATAAGGCAAAGCCTCGTTTGATCACGGGTCGCAAACCTTGCATCAGCCAAGCGATCGCCACCGAGGCTAAGGCAAACAAGGCAAGCCGATCGTTCACGCCCGAAGATATATCCCCAATTACATTAGCCCAAATTACATTAGTTTGATGCGTTAACAAATAGCTGACGATCCATTCCAACCCCAACCCGATTCCCAACAAACTCCAAGCTTGCCCTGAACCAATGCCGCGAACTACCAGCCCCAACATCATCAATAAACCATCAATCAAAACCATTCCACTGGTATACCGATCGAACCACGGCATCATGGCCAATTGAACGGGAAATGCCCAGATCAATGTTTCAAAAATGATGGCATACCCCCCACTCACCATTACAATTCCGATCGCCCATCGATCTAATGCCTCTGCATAATTAGACAACAATTGAGTTCGATTTGACGAAGTTCTAGAGGCCACTCGACCCCGCAATCCCTGATGCAACACCCACAGCACCAGCACGACCATTCCCGGCCAAGGAGCGCTTGCAAACGCCGATCGCACCATAACAGCTTGGACAAACAGCAATAGAATTCCAACCGTCATGGCTGATGCAGCCAGATTTCGAATCACCCTCGTATTCAAGACCATAAGTACAAACGCG
>JAYUEU010000206.1:0-2649 GCA_043739065.1 Synechococcales cyanobacterium
AATGTAGTTCCGACGAATTTTGCCGGAAATGTGGGCTAGCACGTTAAAGCCGTTGTCGAGGTCTACGCGAAACATCGCATTCGGCAACGAATCTACAACAGTGCCTTCCATCTCAATTAGGTCTTCTTTAGACAAAGGTTCCTCCTAGGAATCCATTCAAATATGTGCGGCTTAGGTCTTTCGAGTGTAACGCGATCGGGTAGCTACACAGGGCCGATCGCGGTTTTCAAGGCGCTAGTAACTGCGTCCATGGGCTGATCTCCGTTCACTGTCACGAGCAATCCCCGAGACTGATAAAAGGAAATCAACGGTTCGGTTAGGTCACGGTAGACCTGCAAGCGGTGACGAATGGTGGCTTCGGTGTCATCCGATCGGCCACTATCTTTACCCCGTTCGACTAGACGCTTAACGACGATTTCATCTTCGACATCCAGGTTAACCGTACGATCGCAGACTTGGCTTATCTCTTGAAGCAGTTGTTCCAGAAATCCAGCTTGCTCTAAAGTTCGGGGAAATCCATCTAAGATCCAACCTTTTAAGGCATCGGGTTCCTGAAGGCGTTCCCGAATCATATCAATAACCAAGGAATCTGGAACGAGATCGCCCGCATCCATAAAGCCCTTAGCCTTGAGTCCAAGAGCGGTTTGGTTTTTCACGGCCGCTCTCAAAATATCTCCGGTGGAAATATGAGGAATACCGTGAGACTCAGACAAAATCATCGCTTGAGTCCCTTTACCTGCACCAGGGACTCCTAAAAAAATCAATCTGCTCACTACTGTTTCACCATTCCTTCGTATCGTTGAGAAATCACAAACGTTTGAATTTGTTTAGACGTATCGATCGCGACGCTCACCAAAATCAACAATGATGTAGCTCCAAACCCTTGGAAAGTACGAACATCGGCAATTCCTTCCACCGCTTGGGGAACAATGGCCACGGCTCCGAGAAAGAGTGCACCCAAAAATGTTAACCGATTGAGGATGTCTTGAATATGCCGAGTAGTGTCTTGTCCTGGGCGAATACCGGGAATGCTGGCTCCCATTTTCTTCAGGTTTTTTGCCATCTCGTCAGGTTGAACCACCAGAGATGCATAAAAGTAGCTGAAAAACAGGATCATCACGAAATAGATCAAATCATAGGAAATCGTCGCAGGGCGAAGATAGTTTCCGATGAAGTTGCTGATGGCGGGATTATTTAACGATCCCCCTAGAAACGACGGTAGGCTCAAGACAGAAGATGCAAAAATAATCGGCATCACACCACCCTGATTGAGTCTCAAGGGAAGGTAGCTGCTCTTGTCATTGGCCTGAACTCGTCCAATTTGTCGTCTAGCGATCAGAATTGGAATCCGACGCATGGCTTCTTGGACAAAAACGATCCCAAAGACCATAGCCAAAAAGACGATCAAGACGATTACAACGCCGCCCAATCGCTCTTGGTTGCCACTTTGGGCAAGTTCCAAGGTTTTACCGAGGTTCCCTGGCAAGCTGGAAACAATGTTGAGCGCAATCAGTAACGAGGCGCCATTGCCAATTCCTCGTTCAGTGATCAACTCAGAGACCCACATCACAAACATTGATCCGGCAGTCAAAGTCAAAACTGTTTCTATGACAAACCACGGACCAGGATGGTAAACAAAACCACTGGCTCCGCTTAATCCGCCGAGTAGTCCGATCGTCAGCAAGGTACTTTGAATAACAGCCCATCCTCCAGCTAAATAGCGGGTAAGCTGGGAAATTTTTCGCCGTCCGGCCTCGCCTTCATTCTTCTGTAAATCTTCAAGGGAAGGAATTGCCGCCGTTAGAAGTTGAATAATGATAGAAGCATTGATGTAAGGAATAATCCCTAGCGCAAACACGCCCAATGCTTTCAAACCACCCCCGGCAAAGAGATCGAGGAATCCTAGGGCGGCATTGTTGCTTAGACTGGCAGCAAAGGCGGCTCGATTAATACCTGGAATTGGAATGAAAATACCGAGACGCAATAAAACAAGCAGACCAATGGTGACGAGCAATCTACTCCGCAGTGCAGGAGACTGAACCATTTGAAGCAACGTTTCTTGCGCTGTGGGAGCTTTATCGCGATTGACGACCATTAAGTAAACTCCTTGAAGTGCGATTCATTCTAAGATTTTATGCCGTTTTAACAAAACTAAGGGACGTTCTTTTGTCAAGAACGCCCCCTTATTGTTTTATCCCAAATCAGGATTCAAACTAAACCACTTCACAGGTTCCGCCAGCAGCAACGATCGCAGCTTTTGCACTTTTAGTAAATGCAGCAGCTTTGACCGTAAGCGCTATTCTAAGTTCACCACCGCCCAACACTTTGAGAGGACCGTCATTCTGAGTAAGAATTCCAGCTTCCAAAAGGCTAGCCATAGTGACTTCAGAGTTTGCCGTAAGTCCTTCAATATCATCCAAATTGATAATAGTGAATTCCTTGTGATTGACCAAAGGGAATCCCTTCAGTTTTGGCAAGCGGCGATACAAAGGAGTTTGACCACCTTCAAATCCAGGACGAGTCGGACGACCCGATCGGGATTTTTGACCGCGCATTCCAAATCCGCAGCTTGCGCCTTGTCCGGCAGCAATACCACGGCCTACGCGACGACCGCGCTTAGTAGAACCCTCTTGGGGCTGTGCATCAGCG
>JAYUEU010000207.1:0-15183 GCA_043739065.1 Synechococcales cyanobacterium
GCAGCTTTTGCATAGGGTTTGAAGATTACTCTGATCGTTGCTGCCGCCGTGATTGATTGGGATGATGTGGTCGATCGTAAGATTCTTTTGTGTATCGCAGCTTTTACATTGGTGATTGTCGCGATCGAAGACATAGTTCCGGACAGAATCAGGAAGTTTACTGCGTGGAGTTTTGTCGGGTTTCATGAGTTTTCGCGGAAGGTGTCGAGGGAAGGCTCATCAACCTCATTGGAATCTTCCTCAACATCAGGAATGAATTCAGCCTCTATCCGAATACGGAACTTTCCATGTTTCCATTGACTATCTCCAAGACGAAGTAATTTACATTCTATTCCTGAATCAGCAAGCCAACTATTATATATCGTGAAGCGGTGATCACTTGAATATCCAGTATGTAAATGCTGATCTTGGTCCTGAAGAGATTGAACATAAGAATTTATCATTTTATTCACTGCGGTCTCTATTGGCTTCTGCCGATACTAGGAAACGAATGGCATTAAAAGACATCTCGCCGTTGATACACTTGGGTTTCCTTTCTTTACTCACGGTACTCCAGCAAATCTGTCTGATGATATGGGTCTAATCGAAATGTTCACGAATAATATTGGATATTTTAAATCAAAACCCGTCAATATTCCAAAGATTACAATTCTGTTAGACTATGGATACCACATTGATTATTTAGTAAAAGAACTCCAAAAAGTATATCCTCAAATC
Organism: Synechococcales cyanobacterium; assembly: GCA_043739065.1. Lineage (GTDB taxonomy): Bacteria > Cyanobacteriota > Cyanobacteriia > Leptolyngbyales > Leptolyngbyaceae > JAAFJU01. Next base: position 718 of record JAYUEU010000207.1, read on the forward strand.
ATGACGAAAATTAGATTTGAGCGTTCAAAGAAGCATTCAAAACAGGAGAGAAAAGAACAAGGCAGGTCAGGGTTTATCCCAGTCATTGCCCGTTGGATAGTTGAACGATCGAATGCCTGGATAGATCGCTGCAAAATATTGGTAAAGAACCATGAAAAAATCTTAGACAATGCGAGGACAAAAATGAACCTCTGTTTTGTTAGACTACTGATAAAGAGACTTTCAGCCGCTGGCTAATATGTCAAATGGATTTTATAAGATCGAGTCTTCAAGACAAATGTGCAAAGTAGTTTCAAGATTTTAGTTTCAAGATTTATTGTTTGATTTCCAATTTGTCTTGAAGTTCCTTAGAAACAGTACTTAAAAAGTCATAGCCTGTTTTCTGCTCCAGATCTCTAACAGTCGTTTGATACTGCTGCCATTTATTTTGTTTAATGCCTTCATCATTAGGCAAATCAACCGCAATAATCCTCGTCTTCTCCGTCACACTAGCCGCCCCTTTGCTCCCAGATTCCACAAATACAATCACTTTCCAAGTATGAGCCGGAATCGCAATTTTACCTTTTGGGAGAACTCCTTTTTGACCATAGCCACCTGAGACAATGTAAGCCTCTTGTCCTAATTTGACTTGATCGCGAGTATAGTCTTCTAACTTTGCCCATGGACCTTGATTATTATCTCGGGCTTGAGGAATTATGTTAGTCAGAATGAATGTTGCCGTATTGTCCTCAACATTGGCACTCCGATCGGCAGCGGGGCACATATGACCACGATCGTAACCGCTGCCCGAATAGTCGGTTGATTTAATCCGCAGCCATCCTTTTGGTAAGGTTTCATCCTGAGCAAAATCATTACGACGGGGAACTGTACCAATATCCTTCGCAGTCAATTTCCAACTGACCCAATTTGGAATGTGCTTGGTGTTGTTATAGGACGTAATATATTGTGTTTTGATTAATAAATAGTTGTTTTCATCCCGGTTGGCATTACTGGGATTTCCCATCGCAAGATTGCCTTCGGTGCTGCGAACTGCCGATGGGTCAGCGCCTCGATTCCACCACCAAAAGCAGCCTGTTAACAAACAAATTGAAATAAGCGCGATCGCAAGAAACGACCATTGGGATTTCAATAATTTCATAGGAATGGCCTTTGGGTATGGATTTCAGGTGGACGTAGCATAATTCACCTTAAGTTTAGTCTAAGCGCCTATTTTTTCGATCGAAAAGGGATGCGACTTCGGTTGTAATAATAATTGACAGGTGAATCTAGTCATCGATCGATTTATACTCTACATCTACAACCATTCCATTCATCATCTGAAATGTTCGAGCAAACCTTTAAAAATATCGATGATGTTCTCTGGAAGGAGGCGGGCTGTACTACTGAGTTAGACTACACTGAGCAAACATCCTGGCTGTTGTTTCTTAAGTATTTAGATGACTTGGAGCAGGAACGATCGATGGAGGCGGAGCTAGTTGGCAAGCCTTATGAGTTTATTATTGATACCGCACATCAATGGTCGGCGTGGGCGGCTCCTAAGACATCTGAGGGTAAGCTAGACCATGATAATGCGCTAGTTGGCGATGATTTAATCGATTATGTGAATCGTCAGTTATTCCCCTATCTCCAGGGTTTCAGAGAACGGGCAACGAGTCCAGATACGATCGAATATAAGATTGGCGAGATTTTTAGCGAGATTAAGAATCGGTTTCAGAGTGGCTATAGTTTGCGGGATGCGTTGGAGTATGTTGACGAATTAAGGTTTCGGAGTCAACAGGAGAAGCATGAGCTATCCCATCTCTATGAAGCGAAGATCAAGAATATGGGGAATGCGGGGCGCAATGGGGGTGAGTATTATACGCCGCGTCCGTTGATTCGGGCGATGATTCGGGTGTTGAAGCCGAAGATTGGCGATCGGGTTTACGATGGGGCTTGCGGTTCGGCGGGGTTCTTGTGCGAGACTTATGATTATTTACGTCAGAGCGATTTGACGACCAAACAACTCGAAATTCTTCAAACGGAGACTTTCACAGGGAAGGAGAAGAAGAGTTTGGCGTATGTGATTGCGATTATGAATATGATTTTGCATGGGATTGATGCACCGAATATCATTCATACCAATACGCTGACGGAAAATCTCAGTGATATTCAAGACAAGAATCGGTTTGATGTAATTCTGGCAAATCCACCGTTTGGCGGGAAGGAACGGAAGGAGGTTCAGCAGAATTTTCCGATTAAGACTGGAGAGACGGCGTTTCTATTTTTGCAGCATTTTATCAAGATTCTGCGTGTGGGTGGTCGATCGGCGGTGGTGATTAAAAATACGTTCTTATCAAATTCGGATAATGCGTCGAAGGCTCTGCGGGAAGAACTATTAACTAGTTGCAATCTGCATACCATTTTGGATTGTCCGAGTGGGACATTCATCGGGGCGGGAGTGAAGACGGTGGTGCTGTTTTTTGAGAAGGGGAAGCCGTTTGATGCGGTGCAGGGAACGCCGTTGTTGGCTCAGGGAAAATCGGTAACTGAGGGGATGGCGACGCGGAAAATTTGGTATTACCAACTAGATCCAGGGCGGAATATGGGTAAAACTAATTCGCTTAATGATGAGGATTTGCGGGAGTTTTTAGAATTACAGCCCACACTAGCGGAGTCAGCAAAGTCGTGGTCAGTCGATGTTGCAGATGTAGACAGAGAAATGTTTGATTTGTCCGTAAAAAACCCGAACAAATCTGAGAAAACACTCTTGCGAGAACCATTAGAAATCATGGATGAGATTACTGCGCTGGATACAGAAAGTGCTGAGATTTTACTTGGAATTGGAGAGTTCTTATGAGCAATAATTGGCAAAAAACAACGATTGGTGAATCATGCAAGTTCTACAATGGGAAAGCTCATGAGCAACAGATTGATGATAATGGAGATTATATAGTTGTAAATTCAAAATTTATATCTTCTGATGGTAAGAAATTTAAAAGAACTAGTCATATTCTTTTTCCTCTTTGTCAAGATGACATAGTAATGGTAATGAGTGATGTACCAAATGGTAAGGCAATAGCAAAATGCTATCTTATCGAGCAAGATAACAAGTATTCTCTAAATCAACGAATATGTGTCATTAGATCTGACAAATTTTATACAAAGTTTCTTTATTACCACTTAAATAGAAATCCTTATTTATTGAGCTTTGATAATGGTGAAAATCAAACTAACTTGAGAAAAGACGATATTCTTAAATGTCCACTGTTTTTTCCACCACTTTCTGAACAAAAGCGAATTGTATCGATCGTAGATAAAGCCTTTGAGGGAATCGATCGGGCGATCGTCAATACCGAAAAGAACCTCGCCAACGCCCGCGAACTATTTGAAAGCTATTTAAATGCTGTCTTTACTCAGAAAGGTGAGGGTTGGACAGAAAAGAAATTAGGTAATATTTGTTCTATCAAACATGGATTTGCTTTTAAGGGTGAGTTCTTTACCAATGAGAAATCTGATTATATATTATTAACACCTGGATCTTTCCATGAAAGTGGTGGCTACCGTGAACAAGGTGAAAAGACAAAATATTATGTGGGAGAGATGCCAGATGGATACATTCTAAATAGTGGTGATTTTCTCTTTGCTATGACAGAACAAGCTGTTGGACTTCTGGGTAGTTCTCTAATTGTTCCAGAATCAGATAGATTTTTACATAATCAACGTCTTGGTCTTGTTCAAATTGTTGCTGGTGTTGCGTGGCACAATGAATTTTTCTTTCATCAGTTCAACACGAAAAATTTTAGATCAGCAGTTCAAAGTAGTGCATCAGGTGTCAAAGTTCGGCATACTTCCCCTAGTAAATTAGGTGCGATATCAGTCTTCTTTCCACCAACTATCGCTGAACAAAAAGTTGTTGCAGATACTCTGAATGAACTATTAGCCGAAACCCAACGTCTCGAAGCCATTTACAAACAAAAACTCACTGCCCTCAAAGAACTCAAACAATCTATCCTCCAAAAAGCATTCACAGGCGAACTCACCGCCGACACCGCCAACCAGAGCATCCAAACGACCGAGGAGGCAACGGTATGAAAGACGATCTAACTCGATCGAAGCTAATCAAACGTATCTAAGAACAAATAACCGCCCCACCACAGATGAACGAAGCCGAAACCCGCGCCGAACTAATCGACCCCGCCCTCGGAGCATCAGGTTGGGGAATCATCGAACACAGCCGCATCCGCCGCGAAGTCATCGCCCCAGGTCGTCTAGTGGGCAATAGCAAACGCGCTAACTCCGAATTTGCCGATTACGTCCTCGTCTACCGGGGTGAAAAACTCGCCATCATCGAAGCCAAAAAACGCACTCTCCCCGACACCGAAGGCTTAGCACAAGCCAAACGATACGCCGAAAAACTAGAAACCCGCTTTGCCTACTCCACCAACGGCGACGGCATCTACCAAGTCGATATGCTCACCGGAGCCGAACGCTACATCAGCCAGTACCCCACCCCAGACGATCTATGGGCCGCCACCTTTACAGGGACACTGAACGGAGCCGAAGTGTGGCGCGATCGGTTCGCCAGCATCCCCTTTGAAGACCGTAGCGGCACCTGGGAAGCCCGTTATTACCAGCACAACGCAATCAAACACGTTCTCGAAGCCATCTGCCAAGGACACAATTCTCCTTCCCAGAGGCAAGGCCAACGAATCTTACTAACAATGGCAACAGGAACAGGGAAAACCTTCATCGCCTTCCAACTCGCTTGGAAACTCTTTCAAAGTCGCTGGAACCTCAGCCGTGAACCCACTCGCCGACCAAGAATATTATTTTTAGCCGATCGAAATATCCTAGCCGACCAAGCCTATAACTCCTTCTCCGCCTTCCCCGACGATGCCCTCGTCCGAATCGACCCCGAAGCCATCAGAAAACGCGATCGAGTTCCCAAGAACGGCAGTATCTTCTTCACCATCTTCCAAACCTTCATGACCGGACGCGATCAAGCTGGCAATCCCACACCTAAATTTAGCGACTATCCCCCCGACTTCTTCGACTTCATCATCATCGATGAATGTCACCGAGGTGGAGCCACCGACGAAAGCACCTGGCGCGGCATCTTAGACTACTTCGCCCCCGCCGTCCAACTCGGACTCACCGCCACCCCCAAACGTGACAACAACGCCGACACCTACGCCTACTTCGGGGAACCCGTCTACACCTACGCCCTTAAACAAGGCATCAACGACGGCTACCTTACCCCCTTCAAAGTCCGCCAAATCGAAACCACCCTCGACGAATACAGTTACACCGCTGAAGATGAATTGCTAGAAGGCGACATCGATGAAGAGAAAGTGTACACCGAAGCTGACTTCAACCGAATCATTGAAATTGAAGAACGAGAACGCTATCGAGTGCAAGTGTTGATGACAGAAATCGACCAGAATCAGAAAACTCTAGTTTTTTGTGCCAATCAATCGCACGCTCTAGCAGTACGAAACCTGATCAATCAAATGAAAACGAGCATCAATCCTAATTATTGCGTCCGTGTCACCGCCGATGATGGCAAAATTGGCGAACAGTTCCTCAAAGCCTTTCAGGATAACGAAAAAAATATTCCCACCATTCTCACGACCTCAAAAAAACTCTCCACTGGAGTCGATGCTAGAAATGTCCGTAACATAGTCCTGATACGTCCGATTAATTCAATGATTGAATTCAAACAAATAATAGGTCGGGGTACACGATTATTTGATGGTAAAGACTACTTCACTATCTACGATTTTGTTAAAGCTTATGAACACTTTCAAGACCCCGAATGGGATGGCGATCCCCAAGAACCCGTCATCGTCAAACCGCGAATTAATCGAGAGGGAATAGATCCAATCGATCGCCCCGGCAAAGATCTCGATCTTACTGAGGTAGAACCAGAGACTCGTAAAGTTCAAAAGATTAAAATCAAACTCGGTGGTACCGATCGCGAGATCGCACACCAGATTTCTACTAGTTTCTGGAGTCCCGATGGTAAACCCATGACCGCTGCTGAATTTGTCGAACGACTATTCGGCGATCTGCCAGAACTATTTAAAAATGAAGCCGAACTACGATCGATTTGGAGCCGTCCGGATACCCGAAAAGCTCTGCTAGAAGGACTGAGCGAGAAAGGATATGGCACAGAACAACTCATTGAAATCAGCCGACTAATCGAGGCCGAGAAGAGTGACCTATATGATGTTTTAGTTTATATTGCATACGCCGCTAAACCCCTCACCCGTCACGATCGAGTCATCGCGCATCGATCGCTAATTTTCACGCGGTATGTTGGTAAACAGCAAGAGTTTTTAGATTTCGTATTGACGCAATATATTAAAGAAGGCGTTGGCGAACTCGATCAAGATAAATTACCTCAACTGCTGGACTTGAAATATCACAATGTCCGCGATGCTGTCGAACAGTTAGGTAGCATTAAGTCGATCCGTGAAGCATTTATCGGATTTCAGCAATATTTGTACGATCGGGACGCAGCTTAAATGAGGATATTAGCGATCGAAACCCGCTGAACCACGATGTCATAAGAGCTTAAAACTATCTGAGATATTGATCTAAATATCCAACCTTAAAATAAAACCGAGACCGCAAGACTAAACTTACGATCTCGGTTTAACAATTTCAACAATTAAGTAGTTAGATAAGTAATCAAAACCTAATCCTAATCTTTAGTTTCCTCAAACTCATTAAAGGTCTGATAGAACTTGTCTTCATGATACAAATGACATTCCTGAGTAATCTGTTTCACAAGTTTCAAATCGAAGTTGCGAATCACCATATCGTCACCCCAGATGGACATTAAATGATTATGTACAGCCCGCAGGTTATAGGACGGAATTGCAACAGAAACGTGGTGAGGAATATGGACATTAATGTGATGGCATAGAAACTCAACGCCAACCGGATATTCACAATGCACAGTCCCAAACAATTGCGCTTTCGCCGCATCCCAAACATTCGGTTCTTGGAATTCGATTTCGGGCAACGTGTGGTGAACAATCGTAAACGTGCTCATCCAAAAATGGTAGCCCAACCAAGGCATAATCACAAACTTAACCAATCCCCAAGGACCAAGGTAATAGGTCAGCAAGGGCAAGAAGATTAATCCCGCCGCAATCACAAACCAATTTGAGAAGTTTGCTTTTGCCCGATCGCGAGAATGGTAGTTACTCAGGTCAAAGTGAATCAATGCCCAGTGGAATACAGATCCAATCCACCAGAAATTTCCACGGACTAGCTTATAGCCGACTTTTCGTACAATATCTGATGATTCATAAAGCTCAGGACGCAACGGTTGCCAAGCATTGTCCACATCCATTTTATTCGTATGGTTGTGGTGCTTGTCGTGGAGAAAGCGCCAGCTATGGAATGGGTAGAGCAACGGTAAAAAGGCCAAATGCCCAACAACATCATTCACCCATTTACGCTTAGCAAACGATCGATGGCCACAATCATGACCAATTACAAAAAAGCCTGTTAGTGCAGTTCCCGCCAACAACCAAGCAAACGGCAATAGGAACCATGGTGAGTAAGCTAAAGCAACATAGCTCAGAGTCACCGATACTAATGTAATCGCAACTTGAGTCCAAGCTTTAACTGCATTTTTCTGAAAATATTCACGGGGAATCGATTTAACAATATCCCGTAGCTGTAAAGTAGTACCCGTAGTTGCGGATAATTTTCCAGTGTTAATCGTCGCGGTCATTCAATACTCCGAAGATTGGATCGCATTAGAGTTCTTAAATCAAAATACCCAAAAATACGTTGGCGAGATACCCAATGTCGGAGATGAATCATTGCAACTCAACGCCTAATATCCAACGCTTCATGAGGACTTGTTACAAAACCTCATCATTTATAGCATGATTCGTCACAATGCTAATTCCAACTTCTAGGGATGATTTCCTCTCGGTTCGTAATAGCGACAATTGGCACAAGGACCGACGGGTTCAATTCCACAGCGCAAGAGTTCCGATCGGGCATTAAACGCACAACTTGCATCTCCAATCACCCAACGCCCCTCAATTAGGGTTTGCTCAGTAGGCCGATCGCGCTCTTGAACATACAGCGCAATGGTTTGGAGACGATATTTTCCGGCTTGGAGCTGATAGCGATGTCGTCGTTCTAAAACTGCATAGGTTGCCCCAGCCACATCTAGATAGGCTCCTGGGTGAGGCATCCAATCTAGATAAATCTTTCCCAAGGACGTGGACGACGCTTGGACGATGACCTCGGTGGGGAGATCGAGAGTTGGCGACTGGGGCGAAGTTGCGTCCATGGCGGTTTAAAACTATTAACAACAATAAACTGAGTTTTAAGAGTCTACGGCTTGTTATAGCCAAACCAAGGATTGATTTCTAGTTTTCCACTGGGCCGAAATACAACCTTAAACGATGCAGTACCAGCGGCGGTAGGATTGCCCGATTGACCTTGACTCAGCTTAGGCAGTGGAATTTCATTTACGTAGTCGCGGGCAGCATTGTTCTCTGGGGTATAGCTGACGATCGTACCCCCAGGGCCGACCTGAACTCGATAGCGCAAGTCTTCGTTGAATACAGGATTAGCCTGCCATGCTTTGTCAAGTTGCTCGTAGAGTTTGGGTTGCAATGCCTCTAGAGATGCGCTGTCAGTTATTTCCTGTTTTGAGTCTGAGGTTGGGACTGGGCTGATTTGGGCCGTTGGGGCTGGGCTGATCTGGGTCGTTGGATCTGGGCTAGCCAATGCGATCGGAGTGCTGGGCGCACTAGCCGCCGGTATTTCTGCCCCCCACGGCACCACATCAACCCGTCCAGACGTCTGGAATATGACGCGATAGTCGGCGAGGGCTTCTGGTTTTTTGTCGGGAGCCGCATTCAGCAATAATTCGGGGAGTGGGGTTTGGTCTTTTCCCTTTTCAGCGAGATCGTTGTCAGGCTTGTATCCAACCACTTGGCCGTCTTTACCGACACTAACGCGGTATACCAAGGGTTCTGGGAATTTCGATTCCTGTTTCAGTTTGTCCATCACGTCGGTCTTTAGCTGTTGTCTCAGCCGATCGATCTCTGCTGGATCAGTAATAGCAGACGGAGTAGTCAGGTCTGTTTCAATTTTTTTATTATCAGCATCAGGGCTAGCGCTTGGAGTTGCAGTGGGACTGATAATTGGGTTAGGGGGCGTGCTGGCGGCGGGACTAGGTGGTGTAACGGGCAATCCCGAATTGATTCCGGCGCGCAGAGTTTGCGGTTGTTTCACTGTTGGAATAGGGAGGCTAAACATCGCCAAGGCAGCGATCGCTAGCCCTGACAGACCGATGGCAGCGGGTACCGCTTGTTTCCCCATGATGGCTCGAGGGACAAATTTCTTCGCGACGCTTGATAGATTCAGCGAGAACGCCGGCAGGGTTTGGGTATCTGCGGCAAATTGATCAATCGCTTCAACTAGATCAAAAAACTGCACGGTGCTGAGGTTGAGTTTTTCGGGTTTTGCGTTGGGATTTGACTCGTCTGGGCTGGGTTGATAGCTCAATTCGTGTTGGTCCAGGCCCGATCGTTTCATCTGCACCAATTGAAATTTGTCGGTCGGCAGATGAATGCCGCTCAAAAATTCTTGGGCATACCGACTCACAGAATTGACTAAGCTTTCAAAAAACTCTCGTCCTCCCACCAATGAACCACCTACATCTCCGTAGCCATTGCCAATGCGACATTCTGCATTCAAAAGAAGCGCCATAATCGGACGTAAATCCATGGCATTGGCTTGGGTCGGATCATCCATGCCATCGAGGAGTAACGTACAGTTTGGCAAGCTGTATTGCCGTTGAATTCTGGTCATGCTACTTCTCCATCAAACAAGCTAATCCATAGACGCTGCGTTCCCGAGGTTCCGGTACAAAACAGCAATTGACTGAGTAATTCCAAGGCCAAAGCATTGATGGCATCGGCTTCACCATAGCCCATTTCTGCCGATCGGCTAGCATTCATCCGTGCTTTGAAATGAGTCCGAAACCGTTCCAAATAGGAAGCTAAGTAAAAATCGTCCTGTGCACCTTTCCCTTGCTCAATGAGTTGCTGCTGGGTCAGAACATATTGCCGAATCACTCCCGTGAGCCGTCGGGCAAGAAAGCCAATCACCACAACGAGCGCTTTGCCTTCCACTAAGGTTAAGGGCTGCTGCTGAGTAATACGACGCAGGAAATTAGTATTTCGCATTCGCCAAAGCGCCACCCGATCGGGCACTACGGAATCGAGTTCAAGTTCCCGCACGACCACTAAAATTGCTTCAGATCCTGAGGTATCCAAGGCCTCTATTGCTAACAGAAGCAAGTCAAGCCGCATTCGGGCACGACGCGGGCAATTCCCATCGGGCAGAGCTGGACTGGGTAAACTGTCTAGAATTAGAGGAGCGGGCACCATCGGGTTAGTCAACTGCATTACACTCACGGAAACAGCTCAATTCATTAACTTCATTGACATTGTCGTCATATCGACATTCGAGTCCTATCGACAATGAAACATGACACCATTGCATAGGAGTACGATGCATCTGACACGACTTACTTCAGGTGCATTCTACCGGAATCGTGTCTAAGCGGACTAACTTTATTCTTTCTGTGGCGCAGAGAAAACTATTTTAGGAATCGAGATTTCCCTTGCAGCTCCGGGAACCTTAGCGTTATCGTTGGATATAAGTTGACTGTAATTCTGGCGAGCTTAAAAGTATCAAGCTTAAATTTTCTCAACGTTCTCCTCTCCTGAGTGTCTCCCCATGTCCAAAACACGATATTGGATTGCCCGGCTGAAACCCTTGGCTCAACCTCATATTGCACTGTCGATGCTGTGCCTGGGGACGGTGGGAATATTTGCTTGGACAGCATGGCAATATCCAGAATTGATGTCCTTTACGGGGATTAATGGCAAAAATGAACGGACGGTGGACGATGCGGCGAATGCAGAAAATGATGCGATCGGGGCCGAAATTGATAGTCTGTCGTTGTTAAATGAGGCCACCCGCGATTCACCGACCCTACAGCCCACCGTATTACTGACTTCTGCACCCAAAACGGATGATGCAAAACCTCAGGCAACGACTTTCAATACGAGCTTTTTGGGCGCTACTAATACCTTCCCCATTCCGGGCGCTGGTCCAGCCATGAATTTTCTGGATCCGACGAGCAATACCCTGACTAGTTCCTTAATAAATCCCACCAATCCAGCTCTATCGAATCCAACTCTATCGAATCCAACTCTATCGAATTCAACTAGTACGACGATCGATCAAACCCTCACAACTCAAGCAGCCCAACCATTTTCCCTTCAACCCGATCCTCTACCGCAGCCGTCGTCGCCCACTTTAGGATCTTGGAACCAATTCCCTCAAACACCTAATCTAGGTTCAACGGGACTTCCGACTGCTGGGCTACCCATGCCCATCACCCAAAATCAAGGCTCAACAGGACTTCCCACTAACACTGTTCAACCGATACCGAATTCTTACACAACTTTAACGAACCCATCACCTTATGGCTTACCGATCGATGCGGGAGTTGCGCCAGCGGTGAATCCAGGGGTAGTTGCTCCAGTTAACATACCGATCGCTGCGCCCATTGTCCCTCAAGTTTTACCCGGTGCTGATGCTCCTATTGCTCCTGTTGCTCCAATTCAACCGGACCAGGTATACACGGCTCCGCGTCAGTTGCCAGGGAAGTTTATTGGCGGCGGGAATATAAATACGTTGTCAAACCCCTAATTTTCAAACCCGCTCTTAAATTGGCGCGGCACTAATTTTTACGAGCACTAATTTCTACGATCGGCCCGTCTCCAAGGCATAAGCCCATCGTTAGCAAGACGTTGAGCGACCGCATAAGCTCCATAACGATTTAGATGGCTAGGGTCAGAAAATAATGCATTTTCTTGATTTAAAGCTTTGGACAGGTCGCGATAGGTGAACTTCAACTCAGTGGCAGATTCAGCCATCGATCGGGTAAATGCAGTTTCATACTCCGATCGTCTCACGTCCAAATATTCACTAGTAAGCGGTAGATTGACAAATACGAGGGAAATCTTTCGAGCTTGAGTGAAGCTTGTAATATTTCGCAGTGCGTCCTGTTGTTTTCCTTGCAGACTAAACGAGTCATAGTCACTGTCGAAGTTTCCGGAAACTTTGCTGTATTTCTGATAATATGTGGCGGGATTAAATTGATTAGACAGCGAGAGGAAACCATTCACATCGGTCATGCCTCCAGTGTTGGCTAGGCGGATGTCATCCTCAGATTTTGGTTGTGCGATTGGATTGCCCAAGATTTTTTCCCGAGCTAGATTAATCACAGTGTCCCGATCGCGACCGCCTGAGGAGATTCCGTTGACCCAATTTTGTAGCATTTCGTCGAAAGCTCGGTAGCGATCGCTGAGGGATTTTGGAGCCTCGGGTTGGGCGGTCAATGCTGCTTGGGTTTTAGGTGAAATGGGTTGTTCGGGAAGTTTTCGATAGCCAAGCGAAGAGGCGATCGCGTTGTAGGTGACATCAGTGCGTCCGCTATTGAAGGCCCGTGCACCATCCGCCCAGACTATGATTTTCGGCAATTGGTCGGGAGCAATCAGCCGTCGTAGAACTAAATCGACCACTTGAGCGGTGGCTCCGTTGACCCCAAAGTTAAACACGCGTAGGCCATCTAAGCCTTGTTGGGTTAGGTCTTCTTGGAGGGCCGAGGGATCGATGCCGCGCAAGGCCCGTGAACTGCCGACGACGAGGACATCAGGCACGCCGTAAGCCGATACATATTGTTGATAGAGAGCCAGTCGTTCGTCAAGTTGGGGTGAGTTCAGAGTGGGGTAGGGCGATCGAGATAAGTCTATAGCGGCTTTGGGCTGGAGAGGCGAGGAGGGCTGGTTTGCGTCTAGACCGGGGTCGATTAATGGAATTGTATTGAGAGATTTCGAGGGTTTTTTAGTTGAGAGTTTGAACGGTACAACGCTAAGTGCGGCTACTTTTGCGCCTTTGCCGATATTTTTTTCGCTGGTAAAGTCTGATGAGTTGAAAGCGCTGAGGTCTGTACCGCTGCCCGATCGGTTCAGGGATAGAGATGGTAATGATCCGAGATCTGACTTGAGATCAGGCTTCTCGGGTAACTCTTGACGGGCGACAACATCAACGGATCCCTGCGATCGCAACATCAATCCTATAGCCCAGTCGCCTGTGACCATCAAACATACGCCCAACAATCCCCACACAATTGCAACTCGACCGTCGAGCTTTTCATCGGCAGTGGACGTGATTCGTTGATTGACTCGGACGGGAGTAAAAAATGGAGTTTTAAGCAAGATCCACTGCGCACCATTACGAAGTTTTTCAATCTGCTCACCCCAGTTTCGATCGGGCTGGCGAGGTACAAATACTATTTCTCCCGGCGGCGACATCAGGTCTTCGACATAGCTATCGGAGGCGGTGAATTCGGGGACAGATCTGGGGACGAGGCGTTGTGGGTTAGGCACCTGGCCCAGAACTAGTCCTTGTTGCCAGTTGGATTGGGATTGTCCGGCTCGTCTACCGTAGATGCAAAATCCGGTAATTCCTTCGATTCCCAGAGGAGTTAGATAGCCTTTGATTCGTGCAACAATTTCGGCTTGAGGTGGAATTTTCAGGGCATCGGTCATGATGTGCAAGACTGTTTCGCGTTGGCGCACCTGTACTCGAATTCCACCTGTGGCGAGTTGTTGGTCGATGTCTGGATTGAGTTGTTGGGTGAGGAGTTGTCCAATAGCGGTGAGACTACCTCGTTTAATCAGGTCTTCTGGGGATGGGGATAGGTCGATTCGATCGGTCGCAGGCAGGTCAAGCCAGTGGGTCCACAGAGTGGGTTGGGATTCGGGTACATTAGAATTCATTACGCCATAAATGCTGGCCCCTTGAATTCCTTGGGGTGCGACTTCATTTAGAAAATCAGAAATTCGTTTTACGGCATAGGTCTGCGGCACCGTAATCTGATCGTGACGACAAACGATATGCAGCGTGGTGGTTTCGAGGGTAACGGTGATGGTTTGACAGCAATTGTTTAAAAGAGGTTGCAGCAACCGTTCCATAGCGACGACATCACCCCATTGAGACCGCGATCGTAATAGTTGGTCGGCGGGGGTTAGATCTACACGCACCATCCAGTCTGGTTCGCTTTCGCCTTTGACTTGACCGGAGACAATGGCGTATTGGCAGTCTCGAAGGGGCAGCGATCGTAGACATTCGGCCAAAGGTTCGGCGATTACGTTGAGATCAGGGCTATAAACTGATTCGCAAACAACATGAAGACGATGATCTGCGGTTCCGTCTATTGCTTTGCGCTTGATGCGGACGGCCACATTGTATTGACTAAGTTGGCGACTGAGCTGGCGGCTGAGCTGTTGGACCGTAGTTTCATTGCCGTCTTTAGCCATTTCTAGCTCGAAGGTTTCGCCCCAGCTTGGTTTGGTCGCTTCC